>CAYUNB010000041.1:0-7708 GCA_964446095.1 uncultured Candidatus Saccharibacteria bacterium | reverse complement strand
TACTTATTCGGCTTGAACTGCCGGATATCCGGGAAGGCGAAGCGGTCGAACCAGACATGTGACGGATCGTCCGTGTCAGGCTTGTTGAAGTCGACATCTTCGGCGAGGGTCGAATAGCGCAGGTGGTTATAGCGTCCGGTGAAGAAGAAGATCGTGTCCTTGCTCTTTCCAACGAGGATCGTCGCCAGGATCTCGCTGGTGTTGGTGTAAAAGTGATGTGAGAGAACGAAACGGTGTCCCTCGATACCCCAGAGATTCGCGACCCCTTCGGGCGAAATGATCTCTCGCTGTACGCGCGCTACGACCTCCGGCGGCAAGTGGCCGCCCTTATCGCATCGTGCTTGTTCCAGTGAACGAGTCAGGAGCGAGGAGATAGCTCGCGCGATGACAGGATCCTTGCTCGAGACGATACCGAGCTCCAGATTACCAGGCAGAGACACATAGTTCGGAGCGTTAGGGTTCCGGCTCTCATCGTAGTTCAAGTATGCCGCATGCAGGTTTGATGTCGGTACGAGTCGGTGTATCGGGTCGTGCATGTCGTCTGTCCGCAACATCTTTTCCTCCTTGTCTTTTATCAATGAGCCTTGTAACTAAGGCTTTGTTTATCATTTATTTTGATATTTGTCAATATTTGTCATTTATTAATTACCGTGGTAGTTTTGCCTAAGAATTATCTGTTTAAGTTGACACTATAAGGGGGGCAGAATGAACCCAGTTATTGCGCACATAGATAAGCAGATTGAGTTGAATGACCAGTTCGGCTTGCGTGATGCGCAGTTCGTAGAGATGCGCTTGGATGGATTCCGCCAGGCTAATCATGGATGGTACAAACAGATCAAAGATAAGGATGGAGTCGAGGCGGCTGAAGCTGCTCTTGCGGACTATGCTGCCAAGAGCCACATGCATGAGTTCTCCGATTCGATCATGCCGATCGTAATGGGTGTCAGGGCGCTGGCAGAGAACGATCCGGGAGGTAAGAATGTTTATCTGGTGGAAGATACGACGAAGCTGAAGTATCCCGTCAGTTATGATCTGAACTCTTCAGGCGACAAGCTTATCGTTGCAGAAAATCCTGAACGGAGGTTTCATTGCTGCAATGAACCTATCCCTGGAGATTATATCTGGCGGAGGTCCGATGGCCAGTACGGAACCCTCGGCCTCAAGGCTATCGTCATCGGCCTTGCAGGAATGCATAGGATAGTTGACCTGGTTCTTCCGTACCGCCGTAATGCCAGGCTCCCAGTGGAAGATCGTTACGAAACTGTTGTCGATGGATACACTATTGTCAGGATAGATCGTCAGGGAAGTATTCACAACGAAGAGTTGAAGCTCTCCGTTAGGCATGGCTATTGCTTCGGTGTCAGTATGGGTAAGCTGAAGGAGGATCATGTTCTCGCTTGGGGCACAGCGGGCGGAGGCAGTCTGAGCGAGCATCTGGACATTCCCGATGCACAGGACTACCTGGCGAAACATATTCCAACACTTGGTCCCTATCTCTCGGCTGTGGCCAAAGAGATCGCAGAGCATAAAGCTAAAGAGATCCCTTCCGCAGAGTAGATTAATCAGCCGCCAAAATTTTGGCGGTTTTTTTATTGCTATGCTAATGTAAGATATCCATTAAATTTTAATAGCTCGCGTAGTTAATTTATGACAAATAATAAAAGCATTCGATTTCTGATTGTTACGATTCTCGGTTTGGCAGTTTATAGCCCGGCTCTTCTTGGTTTTATTGGCAATGATAGGGTATTGGCCGCGGCTGTTACTTTCGCACCGAGAGCTACATATGCAGAAGCTATCGATACGAGCGGATCTTTCGATAATCTGGCCACGGGCGATCTGAATGGCGACGGCAGGGCTGATCTTGTGACGGCGGATACCGGAGGCTTCGGCGGTATAGCCGTCTTCATGAATAGTGGCAATGGTACATACTCTGCAAAGGTTGTATATCCTACAATCGATCCGCAATATGGCCTGACTGCAATACCTTATACTATAAAAATTGCTGACGTAAATGGCGACGGCAAGCCCGATATCGTAGCACACTCGCCGAACTATAGCGGCGGTCTGATATCGGTATTCTTGAACAACGGTAACGGCACTTTCGCCCCAGCTAAGTTGTATAGCGGCATACAAGGATCCTTCCACTTCGTATTAGCTGACGTGAATGGAGACTGCAAGCCTGACATCATAATGACCAACGACAATAATGCCCAAATTGCTGTCTTTATGAACGATGGCAATGGCGCCTTCCCATCTGCAGCCCGCTACAATACCCCTTCAGGCCTACTAAATAATCTAGATGTAGCTGATGTGAACGGAGATGGTAAGCCAGATATTGTCGCTTCGGATAGTAACTTGGGCGTTTTGGTGATGATGAACAACGGCACCGGCGCCTTCGGCAATCCTGTGGTGTATCCCGATGATCGCCCGGCTTTTGTGAAGGTTGCAGATGTTAATCATGATGGCAAGGCCGATGTCATAACCGCCGGCGGATTCTATGGCAGCGGCGCACATACATGGCAGACATCTGTCTTCATCAATAAGGGCAATGGCATCTTCGCATCTAGGGTATCTTACTCTGCGGCGGGTCAGATAATGGGTCTGGCTATCGGAGATCTCGATGGCGATGCTAATCCAGATATTGCGCTGACGCAGAATAATACCAACTCCATTTCCGTACTCACTAATAATGGTAATGGCACCTATGCAGCAGCTCAATCCTTCGCCACTGGCGGCTCGCCTGCATCAGTTGTCGTCGGCGATCTCAATGGAGATGGCAGAGCAGATATCATTAATACCGAGTCAGGCGATATTTCCGTTCTTCTTAATCGAGGCACCTTCACTGTAACTACAGCTAAAAAGGTTGCTTCCTCCTGTTCAAGGTCTCACTCAAATAAGCAGGGGAAGTAAGCCCCGTCGAGATTGCGATTCTTCAAGATCGGGGTGAAGCCGTCTCGAAGGTACTTGCCGCATAGCTTCTGGAAATCAATTTTACTATCAGTGTATTCGATCTGAAGGATCGGTTTGTCCTGGTCTAGAAAGGGCTTCATGCTATAGCACCACCCTTCAGTGGCGCAGCCCTCAGTAATAGCCCAGTCGAATGAGTCTGCTAGTTCGCTCGCTTGCTCACTATCATTTTTAAGGCCGATCGCCAGGCCTCGCTTGTGAGCCTCATCAGATAAAAATTTATTGAACTTAAGCTGGTCACCAGGGGTAAGCGCGAAGCCGGTATCGTTCTGGTAGCTGTTTAGATTGTCTGCATCAATGCCGTCGAAGCCCTTAGCTTTGCAGAGATCCATGCGCTTCTGCAAGATAGGGGAGAGGATATTGATAGCACGTATATCTAGCCAGCTCTCGCCAGACCAGCCTTGGTAAACTTTCCCAATTACCGAAGCTGGATAGTTGTTCTTATCTTCCCGCCAATCTTCCCACGCGCCCATGTTGATATAGCAGACAGCCTTCTTGCCCCTTGAGTGCAGCTCATCTATAAGCTCTTTGGGTGTGTCGTAAAGATCCAGGTCGAAGAGTTCGACTGGAGCTTCAGTATCGATCGGCGGGTTGGAAAGTTGTATATTCCAGCTTATGCCAGGGTGCGGCTGCCACCAGGTAGTACTAAAATAGTGGTTTAGGTATGTAATGGTTATAGCGAAGATGATAAAGATTACCGCTAACTTGGCCATGAGGAAAATAAATTCATTATATTCATCAACTATTCATTGTAGCAGAATCGCTTGCTAAATTATTAAAAATCATTAAGTATGTGTCGAGTCTAATAGCTATTTGAAAAAGGAGGCGAAGTGAAAAACTCTGCTTCGGACTCGTTCATGGTTCCGGAAGGCGATTCTCTAAGCTGGTCATTCACAAAGACGCTGTGGCTCTACGCGGTGCTTCTGCCAACTCTCTTCTTCGGCTATCAAGCGCTCAGTATCCCTCTCGTAGTCGGCTCCGTCTGTCTGCTGTTCGCAGCAGTATGTATTGGCCACTCAATCGGACTTCATAGAGGCATCATCCATCGCACTTATGAATGCTCGCCGTTCACGCGGAAGTTACTCACATACCTTTTCGTTCACTCCGGGTTGGGCGGACCGATCTCCTGGATCAAGCTGCACTATGTCCGTGACTATTGGCAGAATAAGCCCGACTGTCCGAGGTACTTCCAGTATAGCCATGCTATGTGGCTGGACTATTTCTGGAACTTGCATTTGAGTTACGACACCCCTAATTGGGGACGATACAATCTCCCGAAGGATGCTCTCGCAGACCCATGGCTTATCTGGCTCGAAGAGACGTGGGTCTGGCATAATCTCACCTTCGCGGCCTTGGTCGGAATGCTCCTTGGCTTTAATGCCGTGATCATACTCTTCTGTGCTCGAGTGAGTGCAAGTATCTTAGGTCACTGGATCGTCGGGTTTCTGACGCACAAGTTCGGCTATACTCGATACAAGATCCAGAGCGCCAAAGAGAGCGCATATAACGACTGGTTCTGGGGGGTTGTTTCGTTCGGCGAAGGTTTCCACAATAACCACCACGCGCACCCCAGCTCGGCGAAGATGGGCCAGTTCTGGTATGAGGTCGATATCGGCTGGTGGGTTATTGCGGCGATGGAAGCTATCGGACTGGTCTGGAATGTGAAGACATTTGAAAGAATTCGTACCGATCGGCCCGGAGTTGTAATCGATGAGAAGGGGTGGAAATATCCCTGGAGTTGATATGAGTAAGCAGGCCCCCCTTAGCGGGGCTTTTTATTATGATTGAAGAATAGGGTGGGGTATAAAAATAACCCCCGCAGTTCGCGGGGGTTCCTAGGCGCTAGCTATATTGATGATCGTCGAAACGCTCCAGTACATTGCCGACGAAGACCGTGCTGCAGTCTTCCAGAGTTTTTTCTTCAACCTTGAAACAGTTTTGCAGATGCTTGGCATCGTGCAGCCATTCCGTATCTCGGAGCATAACTTGGTTGGCAGATTCTCGATCTGCGGCGAGCACAATCCTGACCTCAACTCCTCCGCCTTGATGGCACATACTCTCGGTTTCATACACGAAGATTTTCATCTCAAGCCTCCTTTTTGAGCATCTTTATTCTTGGCTAGGGATTTTGATCTGAAGCTGTCTGCCCCACGGCATGCAGATACCGTGAGAGTTGAACCTTACAACTTCGCCGTCGGAGAGGGTTACTTCGAAGAGATCTTCTTTTTCTACTTTCGAGATCTTACCGCGGCCCACAACAGGACTGTCATCGTTGAGCCGATCCTGCACTTCGACTTCACTGCCGAGAACAATAAGCCCCTTCATTCTTTCACTGCGTGCACTCATTCAGGACACCTCCTTAATATTGGTAGTAAGTACAGGAAAAGGTTTTATCTCTTTCTTTTTTGAGATTGAATGCACCGCGTTTTTCGGCAAATTCTCGCAGTTCGCGTTCCGACCAGAATCGTAAGGCGCCTAGCGTTGGTTCATTGGAGGACACTTCGCGAAATGTACGGCTCTCAATATCCGCCACCACGATGCCGCCGAAGTATCGAACTATGAGCGTGTACGGCTTGAAGAAATAGTTTACGAATCTTAGGAACATTACTTACTCCTTCTAGCTCCGCAAAACTGCGGCGATCTTTCCGGCGAGGTCGGTTGCCTTCTTTTGTTCTTCCGGATTCCAGATCGGACGGCTATAGCCCTGCTTATCTTCATCAGAGGAAGAAAGTGTTACCAGGAAGGTTGGTGTTGCCTTGGCACCCCTCTTCTCGCTCTTAAAATCCTCTTGGAGTTCACCTGAGAAGAGGCTTCCGTTGATAGACCAGGTATCTCTCTTAGCTTGGCGATAGACGAACCGCGATTCAACACGGCCTGGCTTGATGGAAACTTCCAGCCCATCTGCTCTCTGCAAGATGAAGCCGGGCTTGCTCTCGTCATATTTATTCTGCTTCATCATGGCTTCAGCGATCTGCTTGCCTGTCATCTTGGTTTCAAACATGGCTTCGAGCTTATGCGCAATAGGTTCGAAATCGAATTGGAAGCTGTTTTCTGCTGACGGCTCTACCTCGACTTCAACGGAGCATGACAACAGAGCGCGGGGGATGCCGAAGTGTTCGGCGAGACCCTTTTCTGGTTTATCCCCTACATACGCTGCCCAGATACCGATGCCGTACATATCCTGCGGACGATCGAGAACCTTGATGTCCACGCCTGTCTTGAAGAATGCAGTCCCCATGCCATCATAATCGTAGTGCTTGCTGTATTCATCTTGTTTGGCGAGGACCTTTTCCCCTTCAACAAGGAGCTTCTCGACAAGACGGCTGCTCCCCTCGGTTTTCACTGAAGCTAAGAGGAATAGACCGACGGCCATCGGACCGGAACGGTCACTGATGGCATCGATAGTTACTTGCTCAGTGTCCCTTGAGCCGCGGACGCCTTGTTCGAAGGTAACAATCGCACTTTTGACGCTCTCCCAGCCCTTGAGCGGTATGAAGCGGCGACGTTCATCGATAGAAACATTGAGAATCTTCATGGAAGCCTCCATTTTCCTGTGTTGTAAATGTCCTTCGTACCGGCAAAACAATATCAGTATATTAACTAATTGTCAAGATTGAATGAATAAAGATACCGCCCAGTGCATGGGCGGTATTTTCTGAAGTTAGATACCGAAGGAATCCTCGTCCTTGATGACGGAGCCGCTCGGCGAGAGGCAGAAGTAGAGTCCGACCCCGTTAGCAAGATGTACGGCAATGCCTCCGCAGACTCTGCCGCTCGCATTGCTCGCAGTGCCGAATTTTACTTCTTCTACTGAGCCGTCTCGCTGCGGCCAGACGCCATAAATGGGTTGATCGGGTATCAGGCAGTAGAGCGGGGACTTGCCACTGCTGTCTTTGTACCAGTTGCTGAACCTCTTGACTTGAAGAATGACCGGCGGGCCACTTCCAAACCAATTAACGCCTTCGAAACTAAGTTCGCCGAAGGCCCCCTTAACTGCTCGGACATCTTCACTCTCACCGGTGATAAGCACGCGTTCGCTTGCCAGCCTGATCATCCCTAGCCTCCTTAGATGTCGATGAACTCATCAAAGACTTTCCATATGCTAACAATGATAGAAGATAAGTCAAGAGTTATTTTAGGGTGAACAGATTCTTTCATTACATGAACGGTACACCTTTCGCATCGTACTCACTCCGCTCCGTGCGATATGCTCAAGGTCTTCGAATCCTACCACGCGAGTGAAGCAGTTCACTCGCTCGGGAGCAAAAACAAAAAGACGCCTTATGGCGCTTTTATTTTTGCTCCGTCTCTAGTTGAGATTCAAACTCATCGAATACTGATACCAAATCTCATCCACAAACTGAAGCTGCGAAATCTCAACTAAGAAAGCTGCGAAGCACCGGCGCTGCAAGCTCATCCTTGACTTTGCTCCTCGCTCCGCCTAGGATGGCGGCAGCTAAAACGTTTTCGCACATTTTCACCACTAGTTGAATAGCTAGTTGAACCCGATTCAACTAGTTGAGAGGAAAAATCTCTTTTGTTTCAGCCATTTCCTCTCTCCAAAATTCCTGAGTACCATATCTCACCGGAGAATCCCCTGAACGACAGTATGTATATATTGTTTTACATATACCTTTGTCTCTCTTTCTTCTCATACTGTCGTTCATTCTCTCCTTAACTAACCAACTACTACTTTCCATTTCATCCAGGAATTACAAGGCGGGAGGGGGAGGGGGGGATT
>CAYUNB010000040.1:0-7918 GCA_964446095.1 uncultured Candidatus Saccharibacteria bacterium | reverse complement strand
TACCCGGTACGTGTTCAACGCCATGGGCTGGGTCGGCGGGTTTGCCGAAGAGAGCAATGCATCCGTAACAGTGGCGGGAGAAGTCCAGAAGATGTTCAACAAGGAGTTCGCTGATCTGCCAGAGAAGTATCGGAATGAGATCAAAATTCCACCGAACATTTACAACGCTGTACCTTCGCCTACCTGTTCGACCGGCACTCGCGGACGAGCCGCCGTGCTCGAAGTGCTGGATATCGACAAGGATATCAGCTCGATCATTCTTAAGAATCCGATAGAGTCCGAGATCTATAAAGTAGCTCGTTCGAAGGGGATGCTGACGCTAAAGGAAGATGCTATGATTAAGTTGATGGAGGGTACTGTGCCCGTTGAAGAAGTCCTCAGGTTATAAAAATTTACATGCCAGACTATAAAAAAGAAGTTCAAGAGCTTATTGAGATCGTGCTTCGCGAAGGCGCTTCTGACTTGCATATCTCCGCGCTTAGGAAGCCCACGATAAGAGTCTCCGGCGAGCTTATTCCGCTTGTCAGCCGGCCAGTGCTCACTCCTGATGATGCCGCCGGTATCGTCTTCGAGCTGATGGGGGAGAACAATAAGAAGTCTTTCCTCGAGACTAAAGATCTCGACTTCGCATATGCTGGGCCGAACGGCGTGCGCTTCCGAGGCAACGCCTTCTACCAGCGCGGCTTCATCGGCTGCGCGCTCCGCGCTATCCAGACTAAGATACGCTCTATTGAAGAGTTGGCCCTGCCGCCGATCTTGAAAGATTTCGCCGATAAGAAGCAGGGCTTCTTCCTTGTTGTCGGTCCGGTAGGGCAGGGTAAGTCTACAACGCTTGCCTCTATGATCGAGATGGTTAACCGCGAGCGGACTGAACATATCCTTACTATCGAGGATCCGATCGAATATATCTTCAGCGACGGCCGCTCTATCATCGACCAGCGCGAGGTGCGCTTCGATACCGAGAGCTTCCAGAGTGCGCTCCGCTCGATGTTCCGCGAAGATATCAATGTCGCCATGATCGGCGAGATGCGGACGTATGAGACGATCTCGGCTGCCGTTACTGCTGCTGAAACGGGGCACCTCGTCTTCTCGACTCTCCACACTAACAATGCTTCACAGACTATTGACCGCATCATCGACTCCTTCCCAGCTGGCCAGCAGAATCAGATCCGTTCCCAGCTAGCAGGCAGCTTGCTCGGCGTATTTTCCCAGCGCCTTTTGCCTCGCGTTTCCGGCGGTCTTATTCCGGCATATGAACTCCTCATCAATAACAGCGCCGTTGCTAACCTCATCCGCGAGGGCCGGACGAGCGAGATTAATGTTGTCATCGAGACCGGCTCCGAGCTTGGCATGATAGATATGAACCACTCGCTGGCCGAGCTCGTCAGAAGAGGGGAGATTACCGCTGAAGTGGCAAGAACTTATTCTTTGAATACAAGAGCTCTCGAGCGGCTACTGTAAAATGCTATTCAAATACAAAGCGACAACTAAAGATGGGGAGGAGCGGAACGGCACGATCGATGCCATCAGCGTCGATGTCGCTATCGGTGCGTTACAGAAACGCGATCTCATCGTCATCTCCGTCGAGTCGGCCGAAGGCGGAGGACTGCTCAAGCAGATCAACGAACTTTTCGAGAGCGTTAAGACCAAAGATGTCGTCATCCTTTCCCGCCAGCTGGCGACGCTTTTCGAGGCGAAGGTCTCGGTACTCGATACCTTTAAGCTCCTCTCTTCCGAGACGGAGAATCCGCTTTTACGCAAGAAGCTCGCCGAGATTACCGACGACATCCAGAGCGGCGTGCCGATCTCCGGTGCCATGGCTAAACACCCCGCTATCTTCTCGGCTTTCTATGTAAGCTTGATTCGCTCCGGCGAGGAGTCGGGCAAGCTCTCTGAGTCCTTCAACTACCTGGCTGACTACCTCGAACGCCAGTACGCTATAGTCTCTAAGGTTAGAAGCGCTCTTATCTATCCGGCCTTCGTCGTTGCCTCATTCATCGTCGTCATGGTTCTGATGCTTGTTTTGGTTATTCCGCGGCTTGCCGAGATCTTGAACGAGACGGGACAGGCTGTACCTCTTTACACCAGCTTCGTTATCTGGCTCTCAGGCGTCTTCGTGAATTATGGCATCTTCATCCTTGTCTTCTTTATCCTCTTCTGTCTTGCTGCATGGAGATACGCTGTGACGGAGCAGGGACAGGCTCTCATAAACAGCGTGGAGTTGAAGATACCCTATGTCGGCACTCTCTACCGCCGCTTCTACCTCTCGCGCATTGCCGACAACATGGACACTTTGATCACGAGCGGCGTCTCAATGGTGCGCTCGCTTGAAGTTACAGCCGATGTTGTAGGCAACGACGTCTATAAGCAGGTCTTGCTCGATGCTATATCCGGTGTGAAGGGCGGTAACTCGCTCTCGTCTGTCTTCGCCGAACATAGCAAGGATGTGCCGGCGATCATGGCGCAGATGACTAAGATCGGCGAGGAGACGGGCAATATCGGCTTCGTTCTTAAAACAATGTCCCGTTTCTACAAGAGGGAAGTGGACTCGGCCATCGATACGCTCATCGCCCTTATCGAGCCGATGATGATTATATTCTTAGGTGTCGCTGTCGGCTTGCTGCTTGTATCAGTTTTAGGCCCGATCTATAACATTACTGCCGGCATCTAGTTAAAATTCCTATTTTTGGCACATAACTTTGTCAAAAGCTCCGTTTATTCGTCAATGTACTCCTAGTACATATCCTCATAGTACTCGCTTTTTTCGCGTTCTGTACTCAAAAATAGGAATTTTAAGTTATCCACGCGGGTTTCTTGATAAAATCGGCATAGGGAATATAATTGCTATATAGTTTATCAGCATTATAAGCATTATTTAACGAAGATATGTTAAAGAAAAAGTTAGGCCAGAGAGGCTTCACCTTGATCGAACTTCTCGTGGTTATTGCCATCATCGGTATCTTGTCCTCGGTGGTGCTGGTATCTCTCCAGTCATCCAGGGCTAAGGCTCGCGATGCCAAGAGGATCGCCGACATCGGCGCTATCCAGACAGCCTTGGCGCTTTATTACGACTCTCATAATCAGTATCCAGCTGATCTCCATGGCTTGGTTACTGACAATCTTCTTCCAGCCGATCCAGCTGGTCCAAATACTGGTGAGTCATACTCATACGTGGTATCAAGTGACAGTTTGGCTTATCACTTGGGTGCTACTCTTGAGCAGGTTGGTGCTGGTAATGGCGTCTTGGCTTCCGACAGGAACTGCCATAGCGGCACAAGCGGTGTTGCAGGAAGCGCTGCATGTACAGGCTTCGGTGCTGGTGTAGCTTCTGGTTTTGAAGGATTCAATCAGAATGGTACTCCATGTCAAGCTGGCAAGGGTCAGGCTACTGGTTCTACAGTTGCTTGCTACGACTTAACTCCGTAATACGAATAAGGGCTCAAAGTAAAATAAAATCCCCCTGTCGGGGGATTTTATTTTACTTTGGCTTTGCTATAATTTAGCTATTATAAATATTACTTCAATCATGATTAATAATAGATTTAAGAAAGGCTTCACTCTCATCGAGCTTATGGTAGTTATTGCGCTTATCGCGATACTCTCCTCGGTGCTTCTGGTATCGCTCTCTTCATCTCGGGCGAAGGGTAGGGATGCCAAGAGGATTGCCGACATCGATGCTTTAAAGACTGCCTTGGCTCTGTATGCCGACTCGCATTCAAGTCGGTATCCCGATACATTGGCTGTTTTAGCTGATCCGACCGTTAGGCTTTTGCCAGCTCCACCAGTTGCGCCGAACAATGGCGAATTTTACAGTTATGTCCGCTCGAACGATGGCCTGAGCTATCATCTCGGGGCTACCTTGGAGGCTTCTGATCCGGTAGGCAGTGTTCTCGGCAGGGATAAGGATTGCAATAGTGGTGTTATCGGTTCGTGTCCCGGCTTTAGCGTTGTGCCGAACTACCCAGGTATGGTTGGAGCTGGAGTCGGCCCCTTTGACGGTGCCGATAGTAAGGCATGCAATGGTGCAGCTGCGGGCAGGTGTTATGACGTCACTCCATAAGAATAAGGAAAAAGTATAAGGAATTCCTCTGCCTTTGGCAGAGGAATTTATGTTATAATTAAAAACATGGATTTGATAACTCTTTTCGTATTTATCTTCGGGGCAATTATCGGCAGCTTCTTAAACGTCGTGATCTTGCGCTACAACACCGGCCGCTCGATCGTTTCCGGCCGCTCCATCTGCTTCACCTGCGGCAAGGAGCTTCACTGGTATAATATGTTTCCGATTATCTCTTTCTTCGTTCAGGGAGGAAAGTGTCGTGCATGTTTATCAAAGATATCTTGGCAGTATCCGCTTGTTGAGATCATAACTGCCGCCACCTTCGCTCTCTTGTATAGTCAATTCGGCTTGACGCTGGGCGCGCTATTCTATGCCGTCGTTTTCTCAATACTTATCGTGATCGCGGTTTATGACTTCAGGCATAAGATCATCCCCGATGACCTGGTCTACTTGCTCATAACTCTGGCGCTTTTTAATCTTATCTATGCCTATCTCTTCGTGTCCCCGGACATGGCCGTCTCCGGCTTCTTAGATGGCGCCCTGCAGTTCCTCTTTTTAGCTGCCTTCTGGCTCTTCTCCGGCGGAGCCTGGATGGGTCTTGGTGATGCCAAGCTTGTGCTGGCGCTCGGCTGGCTCACCACTATCTGCTACGGCATGACGGCGCTTATCTACGCTTTCTGGCTTGGGGCCATCGTTGGCATCTTCATAAACATCTTCTTCAAACGAATCAGGGAGGTGCCCTTCGCGCCCTTCCTTATAATCGGCTTCGCTGTTGTCTTCTTCTATGGCGCCAATCTCTTCACCTATCTTGGGCCGACGGCATGTATTAGGTAAATATGAGTATAAGGGAAAAGAATAAGAATAACGGGTTCTCGCTCATAGAGCTCATGGTGACAATCTCTATCTTTTTACTCATAACGACGGTGACAATGGTGAACTATCCTCGATTTAGCAACAAGCTCTCTCTCGACCTCTTGGCACAAGACGTGGCCCTTTCCTTCCGTCAAGCGCAGATCTTCGGCTCTTCCGTCTTCGGAGCTAAGGGTATCTCCGGACAGGCGACTACCTTCGGCGCTTATGGCGTGCACTTCGACGCGCCAATTCCTAACCAGCCGGTCTACACCTATCTCCTTTTTGCTGACATAGGCAACTCTAGCCACTCTACCTACCGCGAGTATGACGGTCCGCCTGCGGATGCTAATGTGCTCTGCGGTAGTCCTGTCTCAGGCGCCGAATGCCTGGAGAAGTTCTTGGTAACCGGGCGCAATAAGGTGGTTGCTCTTTGCGCCAATTTCATTGACTCCGAGACGCTTCCCGCAGCTAGGGTTGCGAGGTGCAAGGCAAATCCGCTAAGTTCAATCGACGTTGTCTTCGTCAGGCCTAATCTCGACGCCAAGATAGCGGCTGCGACTGTAGGAGGCCAGGTGACCTCTGCCATCTCCAATATCGGTATTGTCATGGAGTCGCCAGGAGGGGATTACGATAAGACGGTGGTGGTCTGGAAGACGGGCCAGATATCAGTCGAGTAGGCATAAGAATAAGGATGATAAAAATAGATAAAAAAGGTTTTACTTTGATAGAGATAATCGTGGCCACCTCTATTTTTACTGTGGTTATGCTTATCACTATCGGCGCGCTGCTCTCGCTGAACGACTCTTCTCGGAAGGCGCAGGCGCTCCGTACCGTTATTGATAACCTGAACTTCGCTGTCGAAGATATGAATAGGAAGGTAAGGACTGGCGATAACTACCACTGCTACAATAACCCACAAGACGTGCCGACTGACGTTGGTTCGGCTGGGTCGGGGGACTGTACGGGCGACGGTGGCGCTGCGCTCTCGCTGAAGACTCAGGAGATGGAGTGTCCGCCGAACGTCTCCGACCCATGCGCAGACGATATCAAGCAGAGTGTCTGGGTGGCTTATATCTTTAGGTCTGATCCAGTTACGCACACTGGGGGTATTTATGAGGTTCGCAGTCCTGCTGGCGGCGGTGCACGTCTTGATATCACTAATGAGTCCGCTATAACCTCGCCGGAAGTCGATATCAGGCAGATGCAGTTCCGCGTTGTCGGTTCTACTGATCGTAGCCATAAGCAGCCGATCGTGCTCTTGAATATCTCCGGCGTGGTGAACTTGGCGGAGGAGAAGCTTCGCACTGACTTCAGCTTGCAGACGGCGATAGCTAGGAGGGGAATCGAATAAGAATAAGTATGTATAGCATAAGGAAAGAGTATAAGAATAAGGGAAATGAAGATGGTTTCTCATTGCTCGAGACGATTGTGGCTATTTCCATTCTAATGATGACGATCGTCGGCCCGCTCTCGCTCGCTTCGAAGGGTATCGTCTTCGCTGACTATGTTAAGGACGAGATCACCGGCTTCTACTTAGCGCAGGAGGCAGTGGAGGCCATACGCGACGTTCGCGATACTAATATTAAGAACAATATCAATTGGCTCGATGGCATTAGTAACCAGTGTACTGTTTTGACTGGCAATGCAAGCGGGGTGGATAGCGGTTGTACGCTCGATATTTGGGATTTCAATAATCCTGATCATGGCATCAAGAAATGCACCGGCGATTTAGCAGAGTGCGAGAAGATGAATGTCGTCGACGTTGCGCCGAGCACTAATCCGAATTCGCCGAACACCATCAGGCTTTACGGTTACGACTTCGGCGGGCCTAGCGGCACTATCGTTAATAACGACCATCCTAAACAGCCCTCTATCTTCACGGGGAAGATTCACATCAACACAATTACCAACTCGTGTCTGAAGCATCCGAGCATACCCCCCCAGGATAAGAGCTTACTCAAGCTTGATCCCTCCGGTATCGATGAGATTAACGTGACAGTCGAAGTCTCTTGGATACGCGGCAGTACGCCAAGGTCGGTGAAGGTCGCGGAGAATATGTTTAGTATTTAAGAATAAGATGAACAGCATAAGGAACAACTATAAGAATAAGGCGTTCGTGCTGCTTTTCTCTCTGCTCATCTCCTCGATTCTCTTGGCGACTGGTCTCGGTATTTCTCGTCTTATGGTGCGGCAGATTACTCTGGCCTCGCTCTCCCGCGAATCGCAAGTGGCTTTCTTCGCTGCCGACTCCGGCCTTGAGTGCGCTCTCCACTGGAACATTCTCGGCAAGTTCGATCCTTCTACTCCCGTAGGTTCAAAATCACAAACTATATACTGCAACGGTGCGACTATTGCTGACGCCAACGTGAGCGTCCCCGCAGGAGTAACCGACGCGTCTAATGTCAAATGTGACGAGTTTAATCCTCCGAGCAAGAACATCATTAATGGCGGCAGCGAAAGCTGCTTTACCTTCTCGCTTCCTCGCTCCGGCGCTTGCGCCTTCGTATACATAGATAAGAAGGATTCGACCGGCAAGGTCACTAAGATCACCTCCAACGGTTACAACAATTGCAGTTTGGCTGCGCCGAATATCTTACAGAGAACGCTTCAGATCACCTTGCTTAATTCGGCCAGTCAGTAATAATAGTATCCATGAATGAAGAGACTAAGCAGGCCAAGGAGCGCATAGAGAAGCTCCGGGAGACGATCAATCACTATCGCTACCTCTACCACGTGCTTGATAAGCAGGAGATCTCCGATGAAGCGCTCGACTCGCTTAAATATGAGCTGGTCAAGCTCGAAGAGAAGTATCCGCAGTTCCTGACTCCCGACTCGCCGTCGCAGCGCGTGGCCGGCAAGGCGCTCGATAAGTTCAAGAAGGTTAAGCACGTCGTGCCGCAGTGGTCCTTCAACGACGCCTTCACCGAAGAGGATATCATCGACTTTGATAATCGCATCAAGCGTTTTTTAAATACTACCCACGATATCGCTTATACCACCGAGCTG
>CAYUNB010000039.1:854-7959 GCA_964446095.1 uncultured Candidatus Saccharibacteria bacterium | reverse complement strand
CCGATGCTCTCCCACTCGTCGAAGTTTATATCCAGTACACCAGTATAGATATCGACTAGTTCCTTAGCTCCAGGCCTAAAAGAATATATCGGTTCGATAGGCACATAATCGAGTCCGGAACTCTTCCAGAGGTCGTGATCTTCGTAAAGCTCCTGCCAGATCAGGAATGGCTCGGCTTCTATATGCCTCACAATAACCTTAGATTTAAGCTCTCCTCCTAAAAGCGTAGTGCCGGAGCCTGTCTTGTCGAACTTCTCTCTTTTAAAATTCTCTTCAGAAACATCACTATTCTTATAGAGCGGCGGCTCAACCAGCCGTTCTGCACCGAATCTGTCTAGAGCATAAGAGAAGAGAGAGGCCTTCTCTTTCTCATCTGCTATGTATCTAATGAGTCGGACATAGTTAT
This sequence comes from uncultured Candidatus Saccharibacteria bacterium, assembly GCA_964446095.1. Taxonomy (GTDB): domain Bacteria; phylum Patescibacteriota; class Minisyncoccia; order Phycocordibacterales; family UBA12445; genus JACQCV01. The sequence continues at coordinate 7,553 of CAYUNB010000039.1, read as the reverse complement.
GAGCTGAATCTTCATTTTCAGATGTTATGCCTTTCTTAACCAACTCAAATACCGCCTCTTGTGTTCCTCGTTTCCAATCCTTACTGATCATCCTATGACCTAAGGTCTTCAAACATATATTTTGCACTTCGAAATTCTCATTCCTAAGGCCAGGCATAACCAGCTCCTCGTATTTTTCATCCGAAGCGTAAATGATCATCCCTGCGTAAAAGACTTGATCCTCAGGCTGGCCAGTGTCAAAGCCCATCTTAACAATTTTGCCGATATCATCCTCAAGTCCTGCTCTACCCATGAAGTAAGGCACCTCCGCTGACATCCGAGCCCAAAATAGCTGCTCCTTAGGGTCCGTATTCTGAAGACCATGTTTAGCGAGGGCGAAAATCTTATCCCAGATGGGGTGCTTATCTTCGTCGGCAATACGCCAGATCGTCTCTATGTAAGCCTCCTGTATTTTATGGTCTTTGTTATCAAGACTCTTTTCTATGAGTTTATAAATTTTTTTCTGAACAAAATCTAGTTCACCTTTCGGCATAGACCACATCATATCGCCAGCAGCTTCTATAACCGCCGGATCAGCAGTATCGACTGCAGCGTTCACTAAGTCTGTAATTTTTTGAAGCGGTTCGTCTTGTAGACCTTCAGGTAACTCTTTAATCATCCGAGCGCAGGCGTTACGGGTTTCAGAGTTGCTACTGTTCAGACCTGACGTAATAATCTCAAGCTCTTCGGCTTCAGTAGCTTCTTCAAAACGCTTTTTTATATTATCTAAAGACTTTGCAGCCAAAACTCTTATCTTCTCCTCATACAACTCCTTATCCTTGTTGTATCTATCGAAAGAGTGCTCTGTGATCTTATCCTGGCCTGATATCTCGTACATAGCCAAGTAGTCTGGCATCTTAACCTCTCTTTTCTTAAACTGTTCCATGAGAAAGATTTTAGCATATAAAAACCCCGCCTAGTGCGGGGTATGATGTTGCTATTTTTCGCTAGAGTCTTAGGCTGCGGCCTTGTCCTTCCGCATCTCCATCAGCATGCTGGCCAAGAGTGCATCGCCGACAGAACCGCCGCCAGCCGCGCCACCGACAGTGATGTCGGAGACGAACTTATTCTTAGCCAAGGCGAGATGCTTGGCGATCTCGATCCGGGCATAACTCTCCTGGCCGATAGCCTTGGTCTTCTTCTCGATCACTTCAGCTTCGGCATTACCGACAGCCAGCGTCTTGCCGGCCTCGGCATCACCGACAACCTTGAGGACGTTCGCATCGGCTTCAGCATTAAGCTTCTTAGCCCTGGCCTCGCCTTCGGCCTTATTGGTAGCCGACTCGGCATCGTACTTAGCGATCTGAACGCGGCGTTCGGCGTCGACGACCGTCGCCTGGGTGTTGGCGAGAGCGGTGGCCTGCTGGAGCTCCTTGCGAGTCTCCTCGGCCAGCCTCTGCGTCTCGTAAGTAACCTTCTCCTGCTCGGCGATCTTCCGGTCAGTCAACGTCTTCATGAGTGCTGCCGGCGGGTCAATATCACCGATGAGAGTATCGACGCCTTCGATATTGTAAGCCTTGAGCGCGTCGCAGATAGCCTTGCGGGCCTCCGTCTGGCGAGCCTGGCGGTTATAGACGAAATCGATCACTCCGGAACTCTGGGCAGCATTTCTAAAGTAGTTGCCGATCGTCGGCTCGAGCACCTGGGTCACCAGATTCTTCACGTCGCCGAAACGCGCGATAACCTTAGGCGCTTCGGAACGGGGAATATGGATGATCTGGCTGACATCGAGCGTGAAATTGAAACCGTCCGAAGATCGGACCTTGATAGTCGAGAGGTTGGCGTCGAGCTTGTGAGCCTCGGTCTTGCCCGTGGCCCAGTTGAGAACGATATTCGCCGTTGGCACGCTCTCTACTCGGTGTGTTCTGGGGTTGATCGGGTACTTGCCCGGATCGAGAGGCTCGACCCAGACGCCCTTCTCACCCTTATTCACCAAGTTGCCATGCTTGAAGCTGTCGCCCGTCACATCTACGCCGGGCTTGCCAACATAAGAGATGACGACGCCGACATGGGCGATCGGCACCTCTGTCATGGGGTGCTCCTCGACCGAAACGAAGTTGGGGTTGTGGTAGTAGAGGCCCGAGAGGACAACCTGCTCCTGCAGACCCTTACAGCCCTGACCATCAAGAAACTTCTGCGGCACCTGGAACATGCTGTGGCCGGCAACTTCCGGACCAGCGATCTCACCGGTCGGCAGAGGCCTACCTTCCTTGACCGTCACGACACCGACACAGTCGTTAGAGATAGTCTTAGCCGGTTCATTCCTAACCCGGAAGAGTGTGTTATGAATCTGATAACGCCCCGGAGGCATAACAGCTGCCTGGGGCCCGCGCTCACCGCCCTTCTCGAGGAAGGTGCGGGCATTCTGGTAAGAGTCGCAGTCAACGTAGTTGGCCAAGACTCGGCCGGCGGTAATCGCCTTGCCGTCGATCGCCTCAACCACACCAACATGTCCCTGTGGCACGTCCCAGAAATTAACCATTTTTACAGAATATTGCCATGGCCAGTAGAAGAAGTGCAGGCCTGGTGAGAGCACATCGGCTTGGATGCCGGCCTCGCCCTTGAGAGCGATAACCGAGCCGCCAGGCAGGGTGCGGTTCATGCCAAAGATGACGAACGACTTGTCGACAATACCGATCTGATTGTTCGGAACTGTCACCAGCCCGAAGATGCGTATCGTAGTAGGATAGTTCCAGATCGCCAGTAGTATTACCGGCAGCCACCAGTAGCTGGTGAGTAGTCCAGTGAACTGTTCATGCGACAGCATGCTGACCTCCTTGCGGTCCGCCAAGGGCATTTTTCTAGCCCTTTTTCAAAGTACTAGAAACCTAGCATACACTAGGACGCATTTAGCCAAATGTCAATATATGAAAGCCACTTCCCTCTGCTAGTATTTGGCGATGATTTCTAAAGTTTACTCTGCGCAGGTGACGATGCTTAAGACAACGATCATCGAGGTTGAGGCCGACATCGGCAAGGGGATTAGGTCTTTCACGATCGTCGGGCTTCCAGACAAGGCGGTCGATGAGGCGAAGGATAGAATCGCCGCTGCCATCAAGAACTCAAACATCAAGTCTCCGCTCCAGGGCAATAGGAAGATCGTCGTCTCGCTCGCACCGGCCGACATTAAGAAGGAGGGACCGATCTTCGATCTCGCTATTGCTATAAGCCAGCTTACCGCCGGGGGAGTGATCGCCTTCAACCCTGAAGGCAAGCTCTTTTTAGGCGAGTTGGCTCTCTCCGGTGCCTTACGTCCGGTAAAGGGGGTGCTGGCGATCGTGCAAGAAGCAAAGAAGAAAGGCTTCAAGGAAGTATATCTTCCGATCGAGAACGCCCGTGAGGCGGCACTTGTACAAGGGATAGATATATACGGCTTCAAGAATCTCCGCCAAGTAGCCGAGCACATCAACGAGAAGCAAGATCCGGAGTCACTACCGCAAGTGAAGGTCGGTAAACAGCCGGAAACTACCATAGTTTATAAAATTGATCAGTTCGCTGCCGATATGGCTGATATCAAAGGCCAAGAGTCTGCTAAGCGCGGTCTTGAGATCGCCGCGGCGGGAGGCCACAACCTCGCCATGTTCGGCCCGCCCGGTACGGGCAAGACGATGCTGGCGAAAGCCATCCCCGGTATCTTGCCACAGCTCTCCTTCGACCATATCCTCGAAGTCACTTCGATCTTCTCTGTCGCTGGCGCGCTAAATGACGACTTAGTCACCTCGCCGCCCTTCCGTTCTCCGCACCACACCTCATCTTATGTCGCGCTTGTGGGCGGCGGCGCTTGGCCGAAGCCGGGCGAGATTACCCTGGCGCATAGGGGAGTCCTCTTCCTCGACGAATTCCCAGAGTTCGACAAGCGAGTCATCGAGGCGCTCCGCCAGCCGCTTGAAGACCGGATCATCCACGTCTCTAGAGCCAAAGGCACCGTCGCCTTCCCAGCCAACTTTATCCTTGTTGCCGCTATGAACCCATGCCCCTGCGGTAATAAGGGCAACCCGGCCAAGGACTGCCACTGTACCCAGTCAGCGCTTATGAACTACCAGCGGAAGATATCCGGTCCGATCGTCGACCGCATCGACCTCTGGGTTGAGGTACCGCAGGTAGATTACCAGAAACTGGCAGATGACAAGAGAGTAGGTGAGTCGTCTTATAATATTAAAAAGCGAGTCATGGCTGCGCGGGAGATACAGAGAAAACGCTTCGAAGGCACTAATTTGAATACCAACAGCGATATCAGCGCCAAGGACTTGAAGAAATACGCCCCGCTCACCGACAAGAGTCAGAAGCTCCTGACCTCCTACGCCGAGCGCTTAAGCCTCTCCGCCCGCGCTTATCATCGTATCATCAAGCTCTCCCGCACCATCGCCGACCTGGCCGGAGCGGAAAATATCACTGACAATCATATCTTAGAAGCCATACAGTATAGGCCGAGAACCGGAGCATAGTCCTAAAAAATAGATGGTTATACAGCATCGCTCGACCGCTCGTCTTCTTCCTGCGGAAGACTCGCTTGTCCTCGAAACTTTTTCCTCGTTGCTACTCGGAACCGAGCAAAAGATTTCTGCGGCCGTCTTCGCTCACGCTGTATAACCATCTATTTTTTTCCACAGATCTAAAATCCTAAATTTAGATGCAGAACGAGGCGCGGACGAGCACGAGAAGGAGATGTACTAACAGTACATTGACGAGCGAGCGGAGACCGCAACGAAGTTATGCGCTAAATTTAGGATTTTAGAATGGATTCGGGGCGCCGCGGATCTCGAAATGTACATGAGGCCCGGTCGCATTGCCGCTAGCACCGACCGTACCAATAGTCTCGCCTTGTTGCACATATTCGCCAGGGTGAACAGCTACTGAATACATATGGCCATAGAGAGTCTGCGTGTTGTTCGGATGGTTGATTACCACATAGTTGCCGTAGCCGCCGTTCCAGCCGCCGACCTTGGCGATTATCACATTGCCGGCAGCTGCGGCTAAGAGCGGCTCCTTGCCGACGCAGTGACAGTCTGGAGCTATATCGATGCCATTCTTGCCGTGCAAGCCCTGGCTCTTATGGCCATGCACAAGCGGCCTGATGTAGTAGGCGAGCGAGTCTATCGAATCATCGATAAATATTTTAATGATCTTGGAAACGATATGAATACGATTGACGATGGTCGGCACCACGGTAATCTCACCGTTAGGGATGATGATCTGATCGCCGACAGAGATCTTAGTTATATTATTGAAACGCAAGATCTCATCCATGTCGCCCTTATATTTTTTGGCAATACTAGCCAAGGTGTCGCCCTTCTTAACTGTATAGACTATGCCGTCTATAGGCAGTATTACCAGATCTTGGCCGACCTTGATATCCTTAGGCCCGCTTAAATCATTACCCCAGACAATCGTATTGACTGAAACACCGAACATTTTCGCAATCTTCTGTATAGTATCGCCGCTCCTGACGGTATAGACACTGATATTGTCGACTCCACCCTCTTGGTCGTTCACGTCAGCGATAGTGCCCAACGGACCAGCGTCAGACATAAGAGCGGAGTCACTGACTATATTCAAGTCGGTATCAGTAGAGGTGGGGCTCGGGTCAAAGGCGGCTACCGCCGCAAGCAGCGAAACATTTTGCGAACTGATTGTCCTCACCGGAGGATCGCTCGGCGCATCAGCCGCTTCAGTAGTATTCGTGAATAATGAAGAGACAGCCGAGGCGAAGCTCGCATGAGCGGAGGAACTATAAAAAACCGTGGCCATCAAGACCGCGACGAGAATAAGCCTTTTTGAATAAAGCCTTGCAGATATAGGTATATCAGCCAGACGAGCCAGAAGAGGCTGGCAGGCCGTTTTAAACTTAGTAAAAATAGGTCTAAAAATAAGGGTGTTTCAGTCATCATCCTAAAATAGCTTTATTTTACAAGCTATTTATCAAACCACTTCGGTAAGCTGGATACTTAAATGCTAGCGGGTTTATAGTAGGTAGTCAACCACAGATGTTAATTAGACAACACCGGCCGCTCCGCATATAATTGAGTCAGTTATGGGCGAAAATTTTCAAATTTCCGATAGACACAGAGATCAGAGGGCGGAGATGCAGACCCGTATTGCAGAAGCTCACGAACAGCTGGCAAGGAAATTTGAAGTCGCTCGCCAGCAAGTCAAAGAAGAGGCAGTCAACCCCCTTAATGAGATAGAAAAAGAGCTAAGATTGCTCCTCAATAAGGAAGAGTTGTCAAATTTCTCGCAGTTTTTCCAGGAGGCCGAGGCTGTTAAAAAGAGCTTTACTTAGCGATGCCAGTATGGTAGAAAGGTGATGCTTTGGTAGATAACGCTAAAATCAAGAAACTCGTAGAAAACTCATTCATTACCCCTGCAGAGAGGCGGGAGCTTGTTGAATATATAGACAAGAACGGGGTAGATATGAAGTTTTTCGATACATTCAATAAGTATCTGGTTGAGGCCACTAAAAATAGAGGCAAGAAGTACCAGGACACGGTGAAGAAGATCGACAAGCTCCAAGCAAGGCTCGACGAACAGGTTACAGAAGAGAAACAAGAGATTGAGGAGAAGCTTGAGCATAAGCTCGCCGCCATCGACCCAGCTGATATCAAGACTAAGGATAGGATCTGGAATGAATATTACAAAATGCTCGACGAACTGGGACAGAGA
>CAYUNB010000039.1:0-844 GCA_964446095.1 uncultured Candidatus Saccharibacteria bacterium | reverse complement strand
TGCTCTGCGACCTCGTAGAGATATACGATAGGTGGCTCAATGGTATACTTTCGGAAGTCTTAAAAGCTGCATAATTAAAGGCCCAGCATCTCTGCCGGGCCTTAGTCGTTCTAGGCCGATTTAGTGTATGTGCTTCGGAACTTCGGACGCCATCATGCTCCCAGGAGAGGATATCAGTCCCACTTAAAGCCGTTGCCGAAGTGGCCGTAGCGGGCTGTCTCCTTGAACTGCGGCTTTTTCAAGTCTAAAAATTCGATGATGGCTCTTGGTCGTAAGTCATAGCCGGTAATCTTCTCCTGTTTATCATCAACGGTTGCCACTGCCATAAGCGGCTCGGCTATGCCGATCGAGTAAGCGAGATGGACATACACCTCCTTCGCCCCGCGCTTCTTTAAATAGTCCACGGCAATACGCCTCGCCATATAGGCACCGCTGCGATCAACCTTCGTCGCATCCTTGCCAGAGAAGCATCCTCCGCCAAGCGGAATATTCGGCCCATAGTTATCGACGGCCAGCTTCCGGCCAGTGAGCCCCGTATCGGCATTGAAGCCGCCGATCGACCAGCTGCCGTTAGGATTTTGCAGCCAAGCTTTTTCTAATATCTGTCCTGGCACTAAGAGAGGCTCGATTTCGTCCTGCACAATACGTACAAGAGGGGAGCCGACGTTATAGTCCGCGTTGCAGACAGAAGTAAGTACCGATACCACACGGCCATCCTCGACCGTCACCTGCGCCTTGCCATCGACAGCTCCCATTGCCTTAGTGAGCTTGCGGGACAAGACCACTTCGAGCGGCAAGAGTTCAGACGTCTCACTGGTAGCATAGCCGACCATGATGCCCTGGT
>CAYUNB010000038.1:0-8044 GCA_964446095.1 uncultured Candidatus Saccharibacteria bacterium | reverse complement strand
GCTTTATGATTACATGGCCGACAGGAAGGAGCTCGCTGTTAAGGCTATGGTTAGGTTGTTCGGTGAGGAGTTCGAAGATACGGCCAAGGAAGAGGTTCAGCGGATATTTGTCGATGATTATAACAATCTTATAGAAGAAGGAGCTCGCGCCTTAGAGGCGTTGCATAAGGCCGGCTACAGCGAACAGCGGGTGATGGCCATACTTGTACAAGAGCCCCTCGTACATTGGAAAAAGGTTGTCGATCGGCTTCTGGAAGAAAAGAAATCCAGATAATTTCTAATATGCCCGACGATATTCGAAAGAAAATCGAAGAGCTGGAAGCGGAGATGCAAGACATCGGTTTCTGGCAGAATAAGGCTCATGCTCAGGAGGTGATCAAGGAGATCACAAGGCTGAAGGCCGAAGAGGAGGGCGCTGGCCAGTATGATAAGGGCGGAGCTGTTATTACTATCTTCTCCGGCGCGGGCGGCGACGACGCCGAGGACTTCTCCCGCATGCTCTACGAAATGTACCAGAAGTATATCGCCAAGCGCGGCTGGTCTTCATACCTTATTCACTCAAACACCAACACTGTCGGTGGCTACCGTAACGTCACCTTCGAAGTTCTCGGCAAGAATGTCTATGGGGAGCTGAAGAATGAATCCGGTGTACACAGACTAGTGCGAATATCGCCTTTCTCCTCCAAGAAGCTCCGCCACACCTCCTTCTCGATGGTCGAGGTGATACCGAAATTTGAGAAGGGGGCGAAGGATTTCGAGATACCGGAGAGCGAGATCGAGGTGGAGTTCAGTCGCGCCGGAGGACCGGGCGGGCAGAATGTGAATAAGCGGGAGACGGCTGTGCGCGTCATTCACAAGCCGACCGGCATCTCAGTGCATTCGACGGAGGAGCGCTCGCAAGCCGCGAATCGCGACAAGGCGATGGCCATCCTCCGCGGCAAGCTCTATAAATATCTGGAGGATCAGCGGATAAAGAAGGAGGAGGGGATGTATGTCAGCAAGGTTACTTCAGCCGAGTGGGGTAGTCAGATTCGCTCCTACGTCCAGCATCCGTACAAGATGGTCAAGGACCATCGTACCGGCGCGACCGTTAACGACTTCGACACCGTCCTCGCTGGCAACTTAGACACCTTCATCGAGGCAGAAAAGAATTTGAAAGATTTTGAGAAGACGAAGGTCAAACACGAAGAGGAGGAAGTATAAGATAGTTAGAGATATAGCATCGCTCGACCGCTCGTCTTCTTCCTGCGGAAGACTCGCTTGTCCTCGGCCAAAATCTTTTTGTTAAGACAAAAAGACCAAGCATTTTGGCCTGTGGCCGTCTTCGCTCACGCTATATCTCTAACTATCTTAGGTTGCCAGCTTATCATTTGGTGGTTTTACAGTAAAAGTTATATAATATTCACTGAACCATGATCTACCTCGAGAAGGTTTCAAAGCGATATCCGAACAACATGCTTGCCCTAGATGGCGTATCTTTCGCCATCAATAAAGGCGAGTTTGTTTCCATCGTTGGCCATTCTGGTGCCGGGAAGAGCACTGTCCTCAAGATGATTATTGCCGAGGACACTCCGACAACCGGCAACGTCTTCTTCCACTCTTCCGACATACACCGCTTCAACCGCCGGGACACGCTCGACTACCGCAGAAGGGTGGGGGTTGTTTTCCAGGATGGCCGTTTATTGCCCAACAAGACTGCCTTCGAGAATATTTCCTTCGCTATGGAGGTGGCTGGCAGGGAAGACGATGAGATCGAGGCCGATGTGCCAGGTGTACTGAAGCTCGTCGGCCTGCAGGATAAGATCTGGAACTTCCCTCATGAGCTCTCTGGTGGCGAACGGCAGAGGATAGCTATTGCCCGTGCCATTATTAATCAGCCTGACCTTATTATCGCCGACGAGCCGACTGGCAATCTCGACCCGATTAACACGGTCGAGATCATAAACATATTCAAGAAGATCAACGAACTCGGTACGACTGTTATACTGACTACTCACAATAAGAATATTGTCGACTCGCTCGGCAAGCGCGTGATCACTCTCGATTCAGGCAAGGTAGTGCGCGACGAGAAGCACGGCAAATATGCGTTATAAAATATAAGCAGAGGATGGCAAAAGCAAAAAATAAAAAAAGAGGATTATCACTCGTCAACTTCAAGCGGGTCTTCAAGATCGGCTTCGTCAACTTCTGGCGGAGCGGCTTCGTCTCCTTCGCTTCCGTACTCGTCATGGTGGTGACTCTTTTCATAATCGGTTCGCTCCTGGTCGGCGGGGCAGTTCTTAATTCAGCCCTCGCGCTTGTTAAGGACCGCGTTGATATAAATATCTATTTCAGGACTGATGCTAACGAGCAGGATATCTTAAACCTGAAGAACTCGCTTATCGCTCTGCCGGAGGTTAAGTCGATCGACTACACGACTCGCGACCAGGCCCTGGCTGACTTCAAGGAGAAACATAAGGATAATACGCTCATTCTTTCTTCTCTCGAGGAGATCGCCGACAATCCACTCGGGGCGAGCCTCTCCGTGAAGGCCCGCGAGCCTTCGCAGTACGAGAGCATCGCTAAGTTCTTAGAGAATGACCAGGCGCTGGTGGTCAACGGCATCAACATCGTCGACAAGGTCAACTTCTACGAGAACAAGAAGATTATCGATCGCTTGGCCGAGATTATCTCCGCTACCGAGCAGCTCGGCTTCGCAGTCTCCGCTCTTTTCATCATTATTGCCGTGCTCGTCACCTTCAACACCATCCGCTTGGCCATCTATATCGCCAGGGAGGAAATCGCCGTCATGTCACTCGTCGGTGCCAGCAACTGGTATATCCGCGGCCCGTTCGTTATCAACGGCATTATCTATGGCTTCATCTCCTCTATCGTGGCTATGGGCTTTCTCTATCCGATCACCTCATGGCTCGGTTCGGCGACACAGAACTTCTTCGGCGGCATCAACATCAGCCAATATTATCTTCAAAATTTCTTTCAGATATTCCTCATCTTGCTCGGGACTGGGGTAGTGCTGGGTGCGGCGTCATCTTTCCTGGCAGTTCGCAGATACCTAAAGGTCTAGATTCAGGTTGCTTTATTCTGTATTTTGGAACATCATGCTAGCCATGAAAAGATTGCTCGAGGAGCCATATCGCAGCCGTTTAGTCATCATCGTCAGTCTTATCGCATCTTTTGCTGCTGGTTACTATTTCTATCCATATTTGCGAACCGGAGCAGTGCGCACTGACGGCTTGAGGATGCCGCTTTCTGAAGATAGTAAGTATACGTTCATCAGGCCTCTCTTGGCTTGCCAGACGTACGATAATCTAGAGTACAGCAAGTTTTCTGACTTAAAGGAGCTTGTCAGTGCCAATATCGCCAAGTCAGAATCTGCCGGCTTAATCGACTCCGCGTCAGTCTACTTCCGAGATCTGCTCTCCGGCAGGTGGATGGGTGTCGATGAGAACCGGGAATATTCTCCAGCCAGCCTTCTTAAGATCCCCGTCATGATTGCTTATCTTAAGCAGGCTGAAGCAAATCCGCCTCTTTTACAAAAAAGGTTTTATTACGAAGATACTGATCCGCAGAATGTTAAACCGCTGATCTCTAATCCGATCCTGGCTAATGGCAATACCTATACCGCCCTTGAGCTTATGAGAGGCATGATAATCGACTCCGACAATCATGCTAAGGATCTCCTGGAGGCTTCTATCGATCCGGCGACCCTCCGAGATACTTATGACGATCTCGGTATTGTCAGCCCGATAAACAGCCAGGACACGGTCAATAATAATTACCAGATCTCGACTAAGACTTACGCACTTTTCTTGAGGGTTCTCTATAACGGCACATATTTGACTAAAGATGATTCCGAGCTTGCCATGAATCTCTTGTCGCAGGCTAAATTCGACAAGGGCCTGCGCGCAGGCATACCAGCGAATGTCCCGATAGCTCATAAGTACGGCATCAGGCTGGTGTCTGTCGACGATGGCAGGGAGAATGTTGAATTGAATGACTGCGGTATCGTTTATAACAAGAATAGTCCCTATCTGCTTTGCGTTATGACCAGCGGCCATGATCCGGAGAAGATGGCATCCTTTATCGCTCATACGGCCTCTATCGTGCAGGCTGCGGAGGGGAAGTAAGCTATTTAATAAAGTTAGAACCGAACTTCATGATTCCGTCGTAGATCGGCAAGAGTTCTTTACCCCTGGCTGTCAGTCCATAACTCACCGAGAGCTTGTCGATTGTCTCCGCTTTGCGAGTTATGATCTTGGCTTTATCCAAAGTCCTTAGCCGAGCCGAGAGGGTCGCGGAGTTGATATCAAGCAGATTCTGCAGCTCTTTGAAGCGGAGCTCTCCGCCGCGGAGGGCGTCCACTATCCGTAAGCTCCATCTTTCGCCGAAAAGCTTGAAGAGGCTCTTGCAGAGCTTGGCGTCCTTAGCTTGATGTTCTTGCGTATTCATGTCTATATCTTGTCCACAATTGCTTTATAATTTAAACTGCTTTAATATATAAAGTATATTATAACTTCATAGTAGCATATATCATCATGGAGATAAAGAGTAATCAGAGTCTGGAGACGACGGTGGAAGCGCTTAAGAGAAATGGCTTCGAACCTATAGGCGTGGCAAGCGGCGCCGAGGCGCTTATGAAGATCAGAGAACTCATACCGCCCGGCGCCTCCGTCATGAACGGCTCCTCCAAGACGCTCGAGGAGATCGGCTTTACCGAATACTTGAAGTCGGGCGCTCATGGCTGGGACAATCTCCATGCTAAGGTTTTTTCCGAGCCTGACCGCGCCAAGCAGGCCCCGCTTAGGAAGCAGGCGACCATATCGGACTTCTACTTGGGCAGCGCCACTGCGCTGACAGAGAAGGGCGAACTCTTCATCGCTTCGAACACCAGCAGCCAGCTGCCGGGGCCAGCCTTCAACGCCAAGAACCTTATCTTCGTAGTGGGGGAGCAGAAGATTGTTCCTGATATTACCGCCGCCTTCGCCCGCCTGGAGAAGGATGTCATGCCGCTTGAGAACGCCAGCATCAAAGCGAAGTATGGCATCGATACCATGCATGCGAAGACGCTCATACTCCATAAGGAGAACCCGATGTTGGGACGGAAGGTGTATGTGATTCTCGTGAAAGAGCCCCTAGGTTTCTAGCGTCACTATTGACAAATAGTTTTAATATTATAGTCTGCTGTCAGATACGGCGTTTCGCCGTTTGAAAGCGAGGAGGATTCCAGATGGTTTATCGCGGTCCGCGGATCGGTAGAGAGGAACGACCGAAGTATGAGAAGGGTGTGATCCAGGTTGTGATGGGCAAGAATCTTACTCAAGATGAGTTCAGGGAGATTGCCCGCGGTCTCGGCTTGCTCACAGACGACATGCACATCGGTTTCGTTTTCAACGTCGCCTTCGTGAGGGAGATTCCGTACGGCGAGGAAGACAAGCTGGTCAAGAAGTTCAAGGAGCTGAATCATCCCGACATCGTCGACGCTATGCGTTGTTCTCTCAAATATCCGGCCGGACCCAGGCAGTAGATGAGCAGCGAAGCGGAAACTGACGAAGATAAGTGGGCGGAGTTCAGAGATCCGGCAAGCTATACTATCACCAATCTCGGCCGGCCAGCGAAATTCCTAATTCCCACTAAGAAGCTGAAAGTAAAAAAGGACAGAGTTGAGCTTAAGGATCGCCTTGGGTATTGGCTCGCAGAGAACTTCGGCGCTTATACCTATAACTCCAAGAAGAGTTTCGGTCTTTGGGTTAACGGTCTCGAGCTTGTGTATGACAAGTGCCGGGAGTATAAGGTCTCTCCTTCGTCGGCAAGGATCGCATACCGCTCCTCTTGAAGAAGCTGGTCGAGATCTCGGAAGAGATTGGCGAATATTGCATCTACCTCGAAGCCGGTCAGTATGCTGGTATCGTCAGTCCGCCGTCGGTAGGGCAGGCCGCACCGGCCGATCAAGGATAAAATTTTAATCCCGCCAAGTGGCGGGATTTTTTATTTTAAAGCCTTTAATATCTCTTCAGTCTTTCTGACCAGGCCGATGCGGGGGAAGGTCTTAGTGGTTGAGAAGTTGTGCTCTTCAGCCGACATTGCCGCAATGGCATCTTCGGCGAAGATCTGGTTATAGCCGTACTCGTAGGCGAAGCGGGCCGTACTCTCGACACCGATGTTAGTGGAGATACCGCAAAGTATTATGGTATCTATGCCGCGCCGGCGAAGCTCGAGGTCGAGCTCGGTGCCGTAGAAGGCGCCCCACTGCCGCTTAGTGATGACGAAGTCGACGGCCTCCGGGCCCATCTCCGGCACTATGTCGGCCCAGTCCGGCGGGGGAGTCATAGCCGGCCGTGGCGTGTCGGCTACCGGATTTAGAGTATCCTTGCGGTCGGGTGAATGGCTGACTCGCACCAGGAAGACCGGCATGCCAGCTGCCCTGCAGGCCTTGGCTAAAGCTGCTGAATTCTTAACCACCTCTTCCGCCGCATATGGCTTGGTCTCTCTATTCACAATACCTTTCTGTAGGTCGATGACGACGAGGGCGGTTTGGGTTTTATTAATCTGTAAATTATTCATAAAATACATATTATCACTCTGTCTACTAATTTCCAGCTGAGAGATTGATGAGCTAAACATTTTGTGTTAGTCTCTATTTACAACATTGCGGGATCGTCTAATGGTAGGACATCGCCCTCTGGAGGCGAGTATCTTGGTTCGAATCCAGGTCCCGCAGCAATTTTAAATGTAATCAGATCCCAAAAAGATACTTTATGGAACTAAATCTTGGGTATAGGAACAATATTCTTATTTTAGGTGCAGGGGCATCTAAAGATTATGGATTGCCATTATGGAAAGATTTGGATTCTTTAATAAGGAGTAAGATAAAAGGTGCTAGCGGAAATCAATATTCGCGTGCAGATGATATTTTAGCTTGGTTGAGTAAGGTGGGAGAAAAAAATGAATATAAGACGATAGATGAGTGTATTGAAAAGGAGTCAGTGTCAGGAATTTACCATTCAGATGGAGATAGTGTAGAAAACGAGCTTTTCTTTACAATCAAAGATATCTTTAATGATGTCTATAGAGAGAATAATGAAGGCTGGATAACAATTTTGAGTGATAAAATTTTACGTAAACCTGAAGATAAGTTGGAAGAGAAAATAGCTTTTGTTAATTATAACTATGATAATGTTTTAGAGAAAAAATTTCTTAGGTTCGAACATTTACCTGGAAAACATTTACGTCTCAATAACAAGCCAAGGTTAGATCAACTATCAACAGTGCTCGTGCCCGTCTTGTATCCTCACGGTAATCTTTATACCAAGTCTGAGATGCCTCTAAATTCTCATACGAAGAGGTATTATGAAACCATGAAGAGCAGTAACCCCGGTTACGTAGACGCCGTTTCATGTTATGAAAGCTACAACCACAAGATTAAACATGAACCATATACTGATGAGCTCGAGCTATATATTTTAGGGTTAGGTGGGGGTCTTAAATTTAACCTAAGTAAACTTGATTTCTCAAAGAAGGTATCAAAAATTTCTGTAACAGTTAGTGATCCAATTAATGAAAAGGAAATTATAAAATTTTTGAATACTAAATTTAATGTCCCTACAGATAAAATTTCTATTTATAGAAACTGTAATGATTTGGTCGAGGCCTGCTTCTAATGGAAGTTTTAATATTTTAAATATGGCCCGATCAAAAGAAGGAACATCATTTGAGTCGCTCCCCGCAGTTCAGCTTAATGCGGTAAATTATGAATATCTATCAATCCAGCGCGGAGGGCTCTCTGCAATCTATCGGGGGCCAGATACTTTCTTACGTATAGGAGATGCTGAAAAGATTCAGAAAGATTTGGAGACCCATAAGAAGATGGAAGCTAATGGGTTTCCCATACCAAAGCTGATTTCAGAAGGAACTTACGAAGGGAAGAGTTACTTTATCGAGGACTCTCTGGGCCCAGATCATTTCGGAGTGATTTTTAAGAAGGAGGTTGAAGCTACCGGTAAAATTAGTGAAGAGACGTTCGAAACTTTTACAAAAATATCCGAAA
>CAYUNB010000037.1:4419-8077 GCA_964446095.1 uncultured Candidatus Saccharibacteria bacterium | reverse complement strand
GACACCTGTCCGCTCGATGTGCCGCAAGAATTTAGTTCCAAGTCCCTTACCCTCCGATGCACCCTCGATCAGGCCCGGAATGTCAGCCATAATAATACCACCCGGCAAAACGCCCAAGTGCGGCTCAAGCGTCGTAAAGTTGTAGTTGCCCACCTTGCTCTTGGCACCAGTCAGCACATTCAAGAGGCTCGACTTGCCGACATTCGGCAGACCGAAGAGACCGACATCAGCGATCAGCTGCAGCTCGAGACGGAGCTCGGCTTCATAACCATTTCTGCCCTCTTCGACCCTATAAGGCTCGAAGGAACGAGCTGTGGCAAACTGCGAGTTGCCTCGGCCGCGGACGCCGCCCTTGCCGACCAAGAGTTTATCACCAGGATTAAGAAGTTCGGTCCGCTCCCCTGTCGTCTCGTTATAAACTATCGTTCCCCTCGGAATCTTTAGTGTCGTGTCGTGCCCATCACGGCCGCTCTCCTTCCGGTAGGCATCGAGTCCGTTCTCGGCCACGAACACCTTCTCATATCTGAAGCGAGAGAGGTCGAATATATCAGAGCTGGCTTCGAGATACACATTTCCGCCGTTGCCGCCGTCTCCGCCGGAAGGCCGGTGCGAAAACTTGCCCTCGCCGAAAGTCAGCGATCCCTTGCCGCCATTGCCACCGCGAACTCTGATTGTAACTTCATCAACTAACATTAATCTGATTTAGCCGGAACCCAATGTATGTCGCACAGCGGGCCATGTATCTTATTGTCCTGATAAGCCGAGGTAGCGGCCACGGAACCCATCGCCGCAGCAGTGATCGCCTGCTTAAATCCGCCGAAGAAGTTTACGGCGTCGCCGGCAGCGAAGACGCCGTCGACGTTAGTCCGCATCGTACTGTCTACCATTACATAACCCTTATCATCGAGATTAACTCCAAGCGATTTAGCCAAAGTCGTATTCGGCATCGCGCCGATCTCGACGAAGACACCGTCGACAGCTAGTTCATTAGAGCCGTTGTAAGGAGTGGATAGAACAAGTTTCTCAAGCTTATCTTTACCAACGAGCTCTTTCACTTCGGTGTTCAGTAAAATCTCAACTTTATCGCCAAGCTTCTTCATCTCTTCCAGGTTTATCGGTTCGCACTTGACCTCTCCGCCACGAACAAGCATATAAATTTTCTTAGCATACTGCGCAGCCAAGTTGATGCCCTTCACAGCCGCATCGCCGCCGCCGATCACAGCGATAGTCCTGCCGGCATAGACTGGACCATCGCACGTCACGCAATAGTGTATGCCTTTATTAGAAAGCTCCTTCTCGTTGGGCAAACCTAGACGCCGGCGCTCCGCGCCGTTGGCCAAGATAACTGTCCGAGCTGGATACTCAACTGGTGGTTTCGAGCCATAAGCCGCTACCACTGAGAAGCAGTGGCCTTCGCGCTTCACTTCGGTAACCTTGCCATCGAAAAACTCCACCCCCACCTCCTTGGCCTGCTCCTTCATCTTCTTCATCAGCTCATAGCCGTCGATCGGGCCGGTGCCCGGATAGTTGTAAAACGTTCCGCCCGTCGCGCTCTCGCCCCCGAACTCCTGGCTGACAATCATCACCTTCATTTTATATCGCCCAGCATAAATACCGGCCGAGAGGCCGGCTGCACCCGAGCCGACAATTACAAGATCGTAGACCATGAGACTAATTGGATATTAAATACCGAGCAACTGGGCAATCCTCGGCTTATCGAAGCCAATTACCAAAGTCCCGTCGATGTCGATAACAGGCACCCCGCTCTGATTAGACCTGGAGAGCATTTCGTTCCGAGCCTTCTCGTCAGTCGATACGTCAAAATCGGTATATTCAACCTTATTCTCCTTGAAATACTCCTTAGCCATTTTGCAGTACGTGCACCAAGGCGTGCTGTATATTTTGATCTTAGCCATATTTTTGACTCTTAAACTTTTAATAATTTAATATAGCATGATTATAGTATAAAAGAGCAAAAAGCGCGAAAGCCGAGAGAACGTTGACCTATAAATAAATAATTGCTAATCTTACCTGCGAAACGCTCTTTGTGTGCGATAGACAATAGGAGGAAAGTAATGAAGAAGCTCTTGAACTCACTGCTCGGCCTGGCCTCTATCGGCGCCTCACTCGAAGCACTCCATCTCTATAGCAAATATCCTAAGTACGAGTTCGCACTCTTCGCGCTTAGCGCACTCTGCTTCGTCCTGGGTCTGCGGTTCCTCGAATACCGCCCTTGGGAAGGCGCTAAGCCTCAGAAAGAGAACAAGACTCCGAACGGCTGCTAGCTCACCAGATCAAATAATCGATATCCCCGGGTAACTGGGGATTTTTCTTTCGACTATTTGACATGTTGGCTGTGATAGAATAGCTTCACTTGGCTATGGATATGGATAAGAGCGATCAACAACTTATTGAAGATTATTTTAATGGGGACGAACAATCTCTAGAGACGCTTATCGACCGATATCTGCGCTCTGTGTACGGCTTCATATACCGCATCTGCCAAAATAAAGATGATACCGAAGACGCTTCTCAAGAGACCTTTTTTAAAGCCTGGAAAAGTCTGGGGAAATACCGTCCGGAAGAAAGCTTCAAGACATGGCTTTTTACGATTGCCAGGAACAGCAGCATAGATCTCTTGCGCAAACGCCGCAGCATCCCGCTTTCAGCCTTTGAAGATGAGGATGGCCGGAATACTCTAGAAGAGAGCGTGCCAGACGACACTCCGACCCTCGAGGACCGTTTCCATCAAGCAGAACTTAGTCAAGAAATCCAAACGGAACTTGACAAGCTCACCTCGGCCGAACGCCAGGTGGTAAGCCTTAAGTACGAAAACGGCTTCACCTTCGAGGAGATCGGCCGGATAATAGGCAAACCCTTAAATACGGTTAAAAGCCAATACCGCAGGGCACTGTCCAAAATGCACCAAAATCTTATTAATAAACGTATAAATAATCATGATCGATAAAATGGAGCTACATAAGATCCGCGAGGCTATTTTAACGCGAATTCATAAGAGGCAGAAGCTAGAGGCTAGGGCCTGGTTCGCCGGGTCTGTATTCGTCGGTTTGGCCTCTATTGCCGGCATCTTTCTAAGCGTCCAGTACACCATTCAGGAAGTGTACCTATCGAATTTCTATCAGTATTTATCGCTCATTTTCACCGACGGCGGCTCTATACTGCCATATTATAAGGACTTTATATTAACTCTCGCCGAGTCAATACCGCTCGTCGGCATAACAGCCATGCTCGCCCTCGTTGTAATCCTGCTTTCTTCTCTCACAATCGCCGCCAAGAAAACCAGGTTAGATCTATTATCAATCTAAATTAATATTATGAAATTTGATTTTAAAGAGTTTATAAAATCGAAAGGATTTAAAACCGCAGTTTTTATTGTGGCCTTTTTAGTATTAGCACTGCTCATCTTCCAGGCTGGAGAGTTTGTCGGCTACCGCAAGGCTACCTTCTCCTATAGCTACGGCGAGCGCTACTATCGCGAAGCTTTCGGACGTCCCGACCGCCGCATGATGGGTATGGGAGGCTATATACCGAGCAACCTGCCTGAAATACATGGCACAGTCGGCAAAATAATAAAGGTCAGCCTGCCGAGCCTAGTAGTTGAGGGCCGGGATAATATAGAAGAGAATGTGGTACTCGA
>CAYUNB010000037.1:0-4409 GCA_964446095.1 uncultured Candidatus Saccharibacteria bacterium | reverse complement strand
AGAGTGAGGGCAGGGATAAAATCTAAGAAAAGAGGGTATCCGATGCCAGCACCACTATCAAAATGAAGGGCAACGATATTAAGGCTTCCGATCTTAAGGTTGACGATTCGATCATGGTTATCGGTTCGCCAAATGATAAGTCGGAGATCGAAGCCAGGCTTATAAGAGTCCTTCCCCCACCTCCAGCTGGAGCCAACAATTAAAAATATGAATAAAGATCTATTCAATAAGATTAAAGCCTACGCCCTCTTGCATAAGGTTCAGAGCGGCATAGCTATTGCAATTTTAGCCGGAGCCAGCTACTACGGCTATGGCAAATTGACAAGTACCAGCGGCCAGACTCTCTACACCACTGTGGAAGCAGCTAAGGGCACGATCGTTTCTTCGGTCACCGGCAGTGGACAAGTCTCGGCTTCAGACCAGCTCGACATTAAACCTAAAGCATCTGGAGATGTAATATATGTCGGGTTAACAAATGGACAGACGGTATCAGCCGGCGACCTCATAGCCGAACTCGATACTCAAGATGCGGAGAAAGCAGTGCGCGACGCGGAGACAAATCTTGAAAGCGCCAATATCTCGCTTCAGAAAATTCTTCAACTGGCAGATCAGCTCTCTATAACAGAGGCAGAAGATGCTTTAGCCAGCGCTAATCAGACCGTAACTCGTGACCAAGACAACCTAGCTACATCGTACGACGACGCCTTCAACGCCATATCGAGCGCCTATATAAACCTGGCTCAAGTTATAAACGGTATTCAAGACGTTCTATATAAAAACAACAACAATGCCGGGCAGGATAATATCTCCTACTATACCGACTTGGTTAAGAACTACAATAATACCACCTACATTTATCGTGACAGTGCCGCAACTGACTATCAGACAGCTAGATCGGCTTACGACAAGGCCTTCTTGGATTATAAGTTAACCGGCCGTGATGCCGATAAGCAGACCGTCGAATCCCTGCTTCAAGAGACTGTTAGTATGACGAATGACCTTGCAAGATCAGCCAAAAGTACCTCGAACTTCTTAAGCTTCGTCAATGACCAGCTGACAACTCATAACAACACTATACCTACACAGCTCACCACCAGCCAATCAAATCTCGACTCATATACTACACAGAGTAACTCAAGCCTCAGCAGTTTAAACAGCGCTGTATCAGGCATAAAAACCGCTAAAGACGACCTTACCGCTGCGCAAGCCAGTGTGAATGAGAAGACTCAGTCCTTGGCCAAGCTGAAAGCCGGCAGTGACCCGCTCGATATAGCTTCTGCCAAACTCTCTGTCGAACAGCGCCAGAATGCCTTGCAGGATGCTAAGGATAATCTTAACGATTACTACGTAAGAGCTCCTTTCGCCGGCACTATCACGAAAATATCTGTTATCAAGGGGGACCCGGCCAGTTCCGGCTCGGCTATCGCCACCCTCGTAACTAACCAGAAGCTAGCAACGGTATCCTTAAATGAGGTTGATGTCTCGAAAATCAAAATCGGCGACAAGGCGACCGTCACTTTCGATGCCATAGACGGCCTGACTATTACTGGCAAGGTTGTTGAGATCGACACGATCGGCACTGTCTCGCAAGGCGTAGTTACCTACAACGTCAAAATCAGCTTTGATACTCAGGATGACCTAATTAAGGCTGGTATGAGTATGAGCGCAGCAATTATCACCTCTATCAAGAGCGATGTCATCGTCGTACCAAACAGCGCCGTGAAATCAAGAGGCAATGAATACTATGTACAAACCTTCCCTAACCCTATGCAGAATTCTGCCTCGCCTGTTCTGCCAAAAGATGTAACGGTGCAGGTCGGCGATTCTAATGACACCCAAACCGAAATCACTTCAGGCATTAATGAGGGCGACAACGTAGTAACAAGGACCGTCGCACCATCAGCTACATCGCAGCAGACCTCTGCTGCTCAAACACCGAGCCTCTTCGGAGCGCTCGGCGGAGGCGGTACTAGAATAGGCGGGGGCGGAGTTTTCGGAGGCGGAGCACGAGGCGGAGGAACACGAGGAAACTAGTATGATTGAAATCAAAGATGTTACAAAAGTATACGACCCCGAAGGGATGGCGTTCATGGCACTCCGCGGTGTCAGTTTTAAGATTGATAAGGGCGAATTCGTAGCCATCATGGGCCCTTCAGGCTCAGGTAAATCTACCCTTATGCATATCTTAGGAGCATTAGACACACCGACAAGTGGTACCTATTTTCTCGACGGCAAGGATGTCTCGACGATGACCGACGACGAACTAGCCGACATACGGAAGGACAAGATCGGCTTCGTCTTCCAGACCTTCAACCTCCTGCCGCGCACCACTGTATTGCGAAATGTCGTTCTGCCTCTGGTATATTCGGAAATCAGCGAAGAGGAGCGCACGCATCGTGCCGAAGCCGCACTCCGTTCCGCAGCTGTCCCTGATAATCTCTTCGCTCACCTCTCCAACCAGCTTTCAGGCGGACAGATCCAGCGCGTCGCAATTGCTCGTTCGCTGGTAAATAACCCCGCTCTCATTCTTGCAGACGAACCGACTGGCAACCTGGACTCAAAAACCGGCGAGATCGTCCTCGGTACCTTCCAACGACTTAACTCCGAGGAGGGACGCACGATAGTGCTCATCACCCACGAACAGGACGTAGCCGAACATGCCAGCCGTATCATACATATTAAAGATGGCCTCATCGTAAGCGACTCGAGGAAACACGCAAGAAGGATTATCCATAATAAGCCGGCCAAATAAAATGACTACTAAAGACCTTCTTTATGAGACGTACTCTGCCCTATCGGCCAATAAGGCCAGATCGGGCTTAACAATACTCGGCATTGTCATCGGCATCAGCTCGGTGATCGCGATGGTGGCCATAGGCCAAGGAGCCCAAGGCTCTATTCAAGCTCGCATTCAGTCGATAGGTTCAAACCTCGTCATGGTACAGCCGGGAGCGCAGCGCGGGGTGGGAGCGCAAGTCAGCACAGGTCGAGGCGGAGCCAGGACTCTAACCCCCGACGATGCCGACGCTATAGCCTCAGAGATCGACCTGGCTAAAGCGGTAGCTCCAGAACTCTCCGGACGCTATCAGGTGACTAGCAAGGGTAAAAATACCAACACCACTGTCGACGGCACGAATGAAAACTACCCGGACGTCAGAAATCTCGAGATAGATGAAGGCAACTTCATAACAGCAGAAAATAATAGGACGCTCGCAAAAGTCGCGGTACTCGGTCCAACGACTAGAGACGACCTCTTCGGCGCTGGAGCCGAGGCGGTAGGACAAGTCGTCCGTATTAAAAATATCGAATTCAAAGTGATCGGCGTTACGAAGGCTAAGGGCGGTACCGGCTTCGGCAACCAAGACGATATGATCTTTATTCCGCTGACCAGCGCCGAACGCTTCTTGGCAGGAGCCGACTATGTAACGACAATCAGTGTCCAGGCACAAGACGCAAATTCAATGACTCCCCTGCAGGACGACATAAACACTCTGCTCCTGCAGCGCCATCATATAATCGATCCGACCCAAGCCGATTTCTCTATCCTCAATCAGACAGATATATTAGCAACGGCTTCGAGCGTCACGAGCACCTTCACTATTCTGCTTGCGGCTATCGCAAGTATCTCGCTTCTCGTCGGCGGCATCGGCATCATGAATATGATGCTGACCACGGTCACTGAGCGCACTAAGGAGATCGGTCTCCGTAAAGCGATCGGCGCCAAGAGCCGCGATATTAACTTGCAGTTCTTATCGGAGGCGGTGATGCTCACCTTCTTCGGCGGACTCATCGGGGTCATCCTCGGCTGGGCAATATCTTTTGGTATCAGCTACTTCGGCATACTGGAGACACAGGTCTCGATCTCATCGATACTCTTAGCCTTCGGTGTGTCGGCAGCTATCGGCATCGTCTTCGGCTACTACCCGGCCAAACGGGCGGCTTCGATGACGCCGATCGAGACCTTGCGCTACGAATAGGCGCAGAGTCTAGTATTTATTATTAATAAGTTTATAATCATAAAATTATGAATAGCAAAGCAACACTAACGATAGCGGCAGTCTTGTTAATAGCAGCGTCCTTCTACGGCGGTATGAAATATGATCAGACCACGAATATGGCCTCCGTCATGAATGCAGCCCGCGGAGGCAGAGGCGGCTTCAACAGAGGGGGCATGAATGGCGGCTTCGTGAATGGCCAGGTATTGTCTATCGATGACAAGAGCATCACTGTCAGCATGAAGAGCGGCGGATCTAAGCTCGTATTGATCTCCGGCTCAACGTCGGTCATGAAGTCTGACAATGGCTCTCTTTCAGACGTAACCGTCGGCAAGCAGATCTCCGTCATGGGCAGCGCCAACTCCGATGGTAGCATTACAGCCGAATCTATCCAGATCAGGCCAGACTTACCAG
>CAYUNB010000036.1:0-8078 GCA_964446095.1 uncultured Candidatus Saccharibacteria bacterium | reverse complement strand
GAATTTTCCATATCTTTAATTCATCTTGTAACAATAAGGCTTATCTGGAAGTATAATATATTTATGAGCAAAAAGACAAAGATAGTCGTTATTGGCGGCGGCACCGGCTCCTTCACCGTTTTATCCGGACTTAAGAAGTATGACAACTTAGATCTGACTGCTGTCGTCTCGATGGCGGATGATGGCGGCTCGACAGGGAAGCTCCGCGACGAATATGGCGTCTTGCCGCCCGGCGATATTCGGCAATGCCTCGTGGCTCTCTCTGATGCTGATGACTTGATGCGCGAGCTTTTCAACTTCCGCTGGAACGGTGGCTCTTTCACCGGCCACAACTTCGGCAACATCTTCATCTCTGCTGTCGAGAAGATGACGGGCGACTTCAACGATGCGCTCCGCGTCATCAGCCGGGTCATGAACGTTAAGGGTCTGGTCCTGCCGGTGACGCTCGATAAGGTTCGTCTCATCGCTAAGTTAAACAATGGCAAGGTGATCTCCGGCCAGGATCAGATCGCTAAGAATCATTTGGTATCGCGTTTTGGCGTTAAGAATATCTATTTCGACAAGAAGGCCTCGGCCAACCCTGAAGCGCTCCGGGCCATCAAGGCCGCTGATCTTATCGTCGTCGGGCCCGGCAGCTTCTACTCCTCGCTCATACCTAACTTCCTCGTCGAAGGCGTCTCTGAAGCTCTGGCTAAGGCGAAGGGTAAGAAAGTGTTCGTCTGTAACTTGATGAATCAATACGGCCAGACGGACAACTACACAGTCTCAGATTTCGTGTCCGGTATCGAGCGGTTTATCAAACCCGGAACTTTCAAGCATGTCATCTATAATGTCCGCGCTCCGGCGGCTAAGCTCCTGAAGAAATATATCGATGAGGGCCAGCCCGTCTCTTTCGATGAGTCTCCGAAAGATTCCACGCGTAATTTTATCGGCGTCGATCTACTCAATGCTAAACTGCCGAAGAGGGTCAAGGGCGACCCCCAGGTCCGCACTCTTATCCGCCATGATCCTGATGAGTTGGCCAAAGCCATAGTCAATCTTATATAATATTAGACATGCAAACTTGGCACATAACTTTGTCGGAGATTCCGGTTGCTCGTCACTGTACTCTCAGTACAGTTTCGTCACAATCCTCATCTCCTTCGCGTTCTGTACTCAAGTTAGCATGTCTATAATATGGATAAGATTATCTCACTCACAGATCGGCTGTTCGGGCGCTACGCGCTTATTTTCCGCTATCTCGTCTCCGGTGCCGTATCCTTCGGCACTAACATAGTGCTTCTGTATATACTCGGTGAGTTTCTTAAGCTTAACTACCTGCCGGCCTCAGTGATCTCCTTCATCGTTGCTTTTATCGTCAGCTTCTTGATGATGAAGAATGTTACGTTCCGCGACGGCAACAGTGAGAGGATGCATCGGCAGATGGCAGCTTACTTTGCTGTGGCAATCTTTAATCTCGGTCTCAACTCGCTCTTCGTTTTCCTATTTGTGGAGAAGATGAATATCTGGTATATCTTCTCTCAAGTCGCTTCAAGCCTGATCATAGCTGTCTGGAGCTTCTTTATCTATAAATATTTCATCTTCACATGAACTGGTCCGAGATTAAAAAATGTAAGTTACCATTTCCGGTTGTTTTAGTATTCATTACCCTCGCTTTGTACCTGCCTTTCTGGCTTCACCTTCTAGATTTGCGCAGTATCCAGTTGGCTAATAAGGAGGATCCCGGCACAGTCTTGCCGGTTTATGGTACTGACTCAATCGGCTATACTCGCCTTGCTGACAGTCTGATAGAGCGCCACATCTTTTCCGGTTTACCGGGTAATCCACCTAAGCTCGACACTTTCCGTACTATCGGTTATCCAGGTATGATAGCTCTCTTCCAGTTCATATTCGGCTCTAACGAATATTTCCCATTCGTTCAGGTGGTCTTCGCTATTCTTACTGCCGTCCTTACATATGAGATCGGCCGGAAAGTTTTTTCCGAAGAGGTCGGCATGATTGCTGCGCTCTTTTATATTTTTGATCCTAACACTATCTTTCATTCTCTTACCCTACTCTCTGATGTGCCGTTCACTTTCTTCCTAATCTTATCCGTCTACTGCCTCTTCTTCTGGGACACTAAGAGGGTTTACCTCGCAGACTTCGCCGGCGGCGCACTGCTTGGTTTCGCGACACTCGTTCGAGCCATCTCGACTTTTATGCCGATACTGATTATTCCGCTCTATTTTTATTTAAATTGGGGCAAGCGTTCGGCCAGGGATATTGTTAAAAGTCTCGCTATCTTTTCGATCTCTTTCTTGGCCATCCTTACTCCGTGGCTTATCCGCAATCACATAGTGTCCGGTGAGTGGGGTGTCTCATCAGTTAAAGACTTCAACTTTTTCCACTACAGCATTCCTGAGTATCTGGCGTATAAAAGAGGCGTTACTCCCGACGACATACGCCGTATGCTGTATGCGGAGCTTAAGCAGAAGGGTGTTGATCCCGAAGATGCCGCTTCGCTCAATAACATACCTATCTTAAATAGCATCTCGCATCCCTATCTCTGGCAGAACCTGCCAGGCTACGCGGTCTGGCACGTCTTCAAGCTTACGCCCTTCTTCCTTTCGAGCGGCATTAAAAATTTCTTCTACTCTTACAACGATGTGCTCCACTACACTGTCTATGCTACGAGCAATGCCAACCTGACCGACTTCCTCCTGCATCGGGACTTCGCCGGTTTCCTCGGCGTGCTCAAGAGCCAGCTCTTAATCAGTCTCGAGCAGATCTTCTGGGTCGCTGTCTTTTTGCTTATGTTCGTGCCGTTCACTGACAAGAAGCGCCGGCCTTACGTCATCTTGATGCTCGGTCTTATATTCTATCTTGCTCTGCCGACTGTCCCGGTGGCCTACTCGAGATTCAAGGTGCCGGCTGCACCTTATATGTATATGCTCGCGATAGCCGGTCTCTTTATGATAAAAGAATATTTAAGGACCAGACTCTCTAAGGCTAAATAGTATGAAGCTCTCTATCGTCATACCAGTCTATAACGAAGAGCACACTGTCACTGAACTCATAAATAGAGTGAACGCTGTAAAGCTGCCTCCGCTCATGGAGCGAGAGATCATTCTTGTGAATGATGCTTCTACTGACCAGACTCTCGCTCGGATCAAGAAACTGAACTCCCGTTATGTACTTATTAACCACGAGGTTAACCAAGGCAAGGGGGCTTCCGTGATCGATGGCTTCAAGGCTGCGACGGGCGACGTGATTGTTATCCAGGATGCCGATCTCGAGTACGACCCGGAGAACTATTCGAGCCTGCTCCAGCCTATTCTCGAGGGTCGAGCCGACGTCGTCTACGGCTCGAGGTTGGTTACCCACTTGCCGCATCGGGTGATGTATTTCTGGCATTACTTGGGCAATCAGTTTCTGACCTTTTTCTCTAACATGTTTACTAATCTCAACCTGACAGACATGGAGACCTGCTACAAGATGTTTACCCGGCAGACTCTGGATAAGATTAAAGATAAGCTGGTGTCGCAGAGATTCGGCATCGAACCCGAGATCACAGCGCGAGTGAAAAAGTTTAGGGTTTATGAGGTCGGCATATCTTACTCGGGGCGGACGTACAAGGAGGGCAAGAAGATCGGCTGGCGCGATGGCATCTCGGCTGTGTGGTGCATCATTAAGTTTAATCTCTTCGCCTAAATGCGGCTGCTTATTTTAACTCAAAAGATCGATAAGCGAGACGACGTTCTCGGCTTCATGCATGGCTGGATAGCAGAGTTCGCCAAGCAGTGCGAGTCAGTGACAGCAATCTGCTTAGAGCTGGGAAGCTACGACCTGCCGGCGAACGTTAAGGTTATTTCTTTAGGTAAAGAGGAAGGCCGCTCGCGTCTGAAATATATTCTCAACTTCTACAAGTATATCTGGCGGGAAAGACATAAGTATGATGCCGTATTCGTCCATATGAACCCGGAGTATATTGTTTTGGGCGGCCCATTATGGAGACTCTGGGACAAGAGGGTTTCGCTCTGGTATGCGCACGGCTATGTGCCATGGACACTCCGTGTTGCTGAGAAATTCACAAATATAATTTTCACCTCGACCAAAAGCGGCTGTCGGCTCGATAGCGGCAAGATTAGGGTGATCGGGCAGGGGATAGATACGGAAAAGTTTAATATCTCTCTCTATAAAACTGAAAATAAACCCTTTAAAATTATTACAGTCGGCCGGATCTCCCCTTCGAAGGATTATGAGACATTGATAAGCGCTGCGGAGCTGCTTCGCGATCGCGGCCTAGATTTCAAGATCGACATTGTCGGTGCACCAGGGCTCTCCGACCAAGCCAGTTACTTCGATAAGCTTAAGGAAAGAGTTTTGAATGAGAAGCTTGGACAATTTATAGATTTCCTCGGTCCGGTTGCGAACGAAGAGCTGCCAGCTTATCTAGAGAATGCTGATCTCTTCGTCAATATGGGTCTGACCGGCAGTCTCGATAAGGTGGTGCCTGAGGCCATGGCCTCAGGCTTGCCGATTCTCACCTGCAACGAGGCGCTCTTAGAAGTGCTCGGTCCACACACTAAACGCTTAATGTACCCCAAGAAAGATTTTAAAAAGCTTGCCGATAAGATCGAGGAGATGATGAAGCTATCTTCAGATGAACGTCGTAAGCTTGGAAGAGAACTTCGCGAGATAGTAGTTAAGGGTCATAGTTTGAAAATTTTTGTAGGCAAGGTTCTTAGTGGGATAGAAAAATACAATGGATAAGATATCCTGCACAGTCGGCGTACTGACCTTCAATAACGAGAGCTCACTTGGCGATACCCTGGATCTGCTCAAAGGCTTTGCCGAAGTTATAATCTGCGACGGCGGCAGCACAGATAGAACTCTTGATATTGCGAAGAGTCACGGCTGTAAAATTATCTTCCAAGATCCAGAGTTCAAGCGTCCCGACGGCAAGATCAAAGACTTCGCTGGTGTTCGCAATCAGATGCTCGACTCCGCTTCTCACAGATGGTTCCTATATGTTGACTCTGACGAAATCCTAACTCCCGAGCTTATAGCTGAAATATCTTCTGTGGTCTCGGCCGGTAACCCCGGCGCCTACTGGATACCCAGGAAGTATGTTGTTAATGGCTTGATTATCGACTGCGCCTCTACTTACCCCGCCAAGCAGATGCGTCTCTTCCATCGCGATGCGGTTAATAGGTTTATAAAAACTATTCATGAGCGGATCGAGGTTAAGCCCGAAGCTAAAATTTCAGAGCTGCGGAACTATATGCTTATTCCTATGACGACTGATACCGCCTCCATTCAAAGGAAGTGGGACTACTATCTAGATCTTGAAGAGGCGCGGCGCGGCACCATCACAATCTGGCAGTGGTTGCAGATCTGCGGAGAAAATCTTAAAATCTCGGCTCTCTACACTTTAAGAACTTTTCGTAACATGCTGTTTTGTCATGGCAACGGGATGCCTTTGGCGCTTGAACTTCAGCGGCATATCTACCATATAAAAATGTGCCGGCGGCTGTTTAAGAAAGTTAAGTTTTGACCTATGGACGATAAGAGTTACAGGCTAGAGGAAGATAAGTTCCGTTCTATGACGGAGAATTTGGCTATTCTGGACAAGCTCGATAACTTCACTCGCTGGATGTATGAGGAGATCAAGCCATATCTCTTTGGAAATATCTTCGAGATCGGCAGCGGCCAAGGGACTCACAGCAGGAGTATCATCAGGGATTTTCCTGAGAGTAAAATATTGCTTGGCGATATCGACCCGAATTACTTGAGAATTCTTCAAGCTCTGGCTGATGAAAGAGTCTCTGTGGGCCAGATTGATATCAGCAGAAAAGAAGATCTGGTTAAGATTAATATTCCAGTTAACTCTGCCTTTGCGCTAAACGTTCTGGAACATATCGAGGACGATGTCGCTGCGCTTAATAATATTTACGACATGTTAGAGCCTGGCGGGCGCTTCGTTCTTCTGGTTCCGGCTCACAAATTTCTCTACAACTGCATCGATAAAGATGCCGGCCATTTTCGCCGATATACTAGCCAAGAGATAGTTGGTAAGGTCTCACGTACTAAATTTAAAATTACGGATCTGCACTACTTCAATTTCCTTTCTATGTTCGGCTGGTATGTTAATGGCAATATTCTCAAGAAGAACGTAATCAATCCAAGTGCGGCCGACATACTCGACAGGCTTGTGCCGCTCTTGAAGCTCTTCGAACGTCATATATTAAGACAGAAGGCAGGAATGTCGATAATAGCTGTCCTTCAGAAGTAGTATGAAGGTATTATATTTTGGAATTTATGAGCCGAATAATGCTCCTCGCGATAAGGTGTATCTTGAGGGGCTTAAGAATCTGGGTGTGGATATGCAAACTTGCGTTGATTCATCGTCTGGAATTTCGAAGTTTATAAATCTCTACAAGAAGCATCTGGCGTTTAAGGATAGTTATGATGTTTTATGGGTTGGTTATCTCTCTGCCATAGCTGTGCCCCTGGCCAGAATTATTTCTCGCAAGCCGATTATTTTCAATGCGCTTAACTCCATGTATGAGAGTATTGTTTTGGATCAAGAACGATATGCTCGTTATTCACCTCGCGCACTAGCTATCTGGCTTGCTGACTTTCTCGCCTTCCAGCTTTCTGATGCTATCTTGGTTGAGACCGAAGAGCAACGAAACTTCATCTCAAGGGTTTTCAAGGTTCGAAAGTCTAAGATGTTCGTCGTCTTCACTGGTTCTGATGATTCTGTCTTCCATCTTGATCTGACTGTTAAAAAACTCGAGCGGTTCACTGCAGTTTTCCGGGGCTGGTTTGTAAATGCTACCGGCGCCGAATATGTTCTCGAAGCCGCTAAGATTTTGAAGGATAGAGGAGAGCAAGTTGATTTCGTGATGATCGGCCGAGGCCAGCGGCAGAATGAGATCAAAAAGTTCATAGACGAAAATCATCTCGATAACGTTAAATTGATAATGGAGTACTTGCCGACCGACAAGCTTCGTGAAATCATGCTTAGCGCGCATGTCATGCTCGGTCAGTTCAGCCCGCATCTGCGAATGGATCGGACGATTCAATATAAAACTTTCGAGGCGATGGCTCTCGGCATGCCTTATGTCACTCGAGACTCATTGAGTAATCGCGAGCTCTTAACCGACCGCGAGAACTGCCTCTTCGTCCGTCCTGGCGACCCGGCAGATCTGGCTGAGAAAATTCTTGAACTCCGTTCTAATTCGGCTCTTCGCGATAAGCTTGGCATGAATGCCCGCTCCCTATATGAATCGCATTTAACTCCGGCCATCTTAGCGAGCCAGGTTCTAGATATCTTAAGAAGGATCGCCTAGATCAATTTGTTGCTCTTCAAGTAACGTTTTGTTACTATTCATAGTTATCTAGCGGGTAACATTCTATTTATTTAAGACTATGAAGAAAGCTTTAATTACAGGCATAACAGGACAGGATGGATCGTACTTGGCCGAACTGCTCCTAGATAAGGGTTACCAGGTTCACGGTTTGATTCGCCGCGCTTCGACCTTCAACACAGGTCGGATTGACCATCTATACAAGGATCGCCACGCCCGCGGTGCTAGACTTTTCCTTCATTACGGTGACCTCTCTGACCCTAGCAATTTGAAGAAGCTCATCTTCGAGATCAGGCCGGATGAGATCTACAATCTCGCCGCCCAGTCTCATGTCCGGATCTCCTTCGATATGGCCGGCTACACCGCCGATATTACCGGTGTCGGCACGCTGCGGATTCTTGAAGCAGTTAAGGATTTTGAAGCGACTGAAAAGAAGAAGATCAAGTTCTACCAGGCATCTTCGAGTGAGATGTTCGGCAGGACTCCTCCTCCGCAGAATGAGGAGACGCGCTTCGCCCCCCGGAGCCACGGATGTCGTGGTGCGACGGGCCACTGAAGCCGACGCGGAGACCGCCGCGCGGTTGGAGCTGGACCTGGTTCGGTGGAACCAAGGACTCGGGCAGATGACCGAGCGCCCGAACACCGCCGAGCCTATCCGCGCCAAGTACGGCAGCGCAAGTCCGCCGTGGTTCTGGCTGGCCGCGGCGGGCCGCGAGGCCGTCG
>CAYUNB010000035.1:0-8086 GCA_964446095.1 uncultured Candidatus Saccharibacteria bacterium | reverse complement strand
GCTCCTGGCTATCAGGTAGTAGCCACCGGGAGCAATAGACTTAGTAAGCTTTATGATGAGCGTCTTGCCGCCGCCTTCATAAAGAGCAGCATCCTTGAGATCGACTGCGTCAGGGCCGGTGTTATAGAGCTCTATCCACTCGCCATACTGACTCTTGTCATTGCCCATCCACGCCACTTCGTTGACAGAAACCTTGGCATAAGTAACGAGGGGCAAGAACAAAATGATAGCGGGAAGCAGACCTAAAGTTTTCTGAAACTTCTGGAACATTGTAGCTGAATTACAAACCTAAGAGACTATTACGGATTTCGGCCCGCCTGAATCTCGCTTATAAAGTGCTCGCCATTATCCTTGAAGGCTGGATTAAGCTGGATAGCTACACGAAGCTCGTCGATAGCCTTGCTCCGCTGCTTATTCGCCAAGTAGCTTGCAGCCAGAGAGATATGAGCCTGAGGATTGGTTGGGTTCGCTGCCACTCTCGCCTGCCAGATTTCTACGACCTTATCGTAACGGTTGACGGCAGCATACGCATTAATGAAGCGGTCATCGTCAGCTACGCCTCCCTTGAAAATTTTGGTTAAGAGAGCTTGGAAGTCAGGGGTGCTATCCTTGCCGGCATATATCGAGATTGTAAGGTAGATCTTAGCGGCTTCGGTGTAGTCATGGTCGAGATCGTATGCCTTCTTAGCGGTATCAAGCGCCTTGTCATACTCGTGACGGTTTACATAGATCGAAGCAAGTTCGAAGAGAAGCATCTGCTTGGTCGGAGAAAGGTCAACCGCCTTTAAGGCCTGAGTCAGAGCGTCATCTTGTAGACCATATGCACTCAAGAGGCTAGCCATAAAGATGCGGTAGCGAGCATCATCAGGAGACATATCGATCTGCTTCGACATCTCATCGCGAGCCAGATTAAAGTATTGCAGCTTGGTGTCGTTATCGAGATCAGACTGGCGAATGTTAACTGTCTTCTGTGCAAGCTGTTCGCGAGCCTCACCGGAACCGAAAGTATTGTAGGCGAAGACATCTTTGAAATATTGGAGACTCTGCTTAGCATCCGGAGAAGCCAGCGCGCCTATAAGAGTCTGTGAAGCGAAGATTGGCTTAATGTTGAGGAAGTACATCGAAGCGATGAAGCCGATTGCTACGAGCGATGAGACTATCTGGGTGAAGAGCATATCTTCAGACTGGCGAGCTGCGAGCTTGTGCTGATGAACCGCCTCTTTGCTGCCGTAATGCAAGTAGGCCAGAATTGTGAAGAAAATAGTATAGCTTACCAAGTTATCGAAGACGAAAATATTCTGCACGAAATAGGCAATCAACATACCGGTGAAGACAGCCTTGTCGATGAGAGAGAAATTCAGTCTTCCAGATTTATGCCAGATAGCATAGAGAGCGGCGCCGAACATGGCGAGATATGCGCCGAGACCGAGTATGCCGCCAGCAGTCAGCCAATCGAAGAATACGTCGTGAGCACGATCGAACCAAGGCTCTTGGGCGAACATGCCTGGATTGTAATATTTATTGAAGACTAAGTTGAAGTTATCCTGGCCCCAGCCGAGTATCGGATGCTCGAGAAAACCCTTGAAGGCCATACCCCACACCATCAGGCGCGGCTCGTTAGTGATGCTGTCGATGTTCAGCTGGCTGAAGCGGCTCAGCGTCTCGCTTGATTTGACGAAACTCGTATTCCGGAGAGGTATGAAAGCAAGGAGGAGCAGGGCTAAAGTAACTAGAAGCGCGATCGAAGCCTTCTTAGCCTTCTTATGGCCATAGTAAGAGAGTGCTAGACCGGAAGCCAAAACTCCAACGAAGAGGCCGATCAGAGCACCGCGGGTGGCCGTCTTATAAAGCGTAAAGAAAAATAGAACTGCCAAGAGAGGATATATGAGATCCTTCTTCTTCAAGCCCTTCCACTTGAGTCCGCTCTCTCGAGTGCGGAAGTAGTAGAAGACAGCGATGAACATCAGGAAGAGCATGTGTACAGCCAGGTAGGTAGCGTTGCCGAAAGTCGCGTCCGTACGAACAGCACCCTGGTCGATACCAATGAAGCCAGCAAGCTGAAGACAAGAGTAGAAGAAGAGCAGCAAGCCGACGCCCATGATAGTTTTAAAATATCTATCCCAAAGCTTGTCGGTGTTCAATACGGTTCCCACAACTAAGAAATAACCAGAGAGATGCAGCAAGCCGACCAAGCCCTCCATCCTCTCATAGTTGGACCAGAAGCTCCTAAAGAAATTAGCGCCGAAGATATCAGCCACTGCGATAATGCAGAGGAAGGCCGCGACAGAATAAGCCACGAGAGATTTAGCAGGAGCATAGCTCTTATCTCGCAGAGCCAGAATTACCCAGAGCGCCAGAATAACTTCGACGATGATCCTGAAGGCGAAATTCTTGCCGGTTATAAACGGGAAGAACATCGAGTTCGCCACATAGAGCGGCAAGAACGGTATCACGAAAATCCCCACAAGTATCGTATTGCGTAAAATTTTATTTATATCCATAGGCTAAAATATATCACTTATAGAAAATGTGCTCAATATTGCGCCTTGCACTTTGCTGTCTTTTAGTTTGGCAATATAAAAGCCCCGCTATATGGCGGGGCAAACTACTTCTTAGAAACACGGAGGATGTTGGCGGGTATGACGCCCATCTGGCCCATCGAGTGCTCGTAACGGATAGCTGGGGCTCCCTGGTTGAAAGGAATATTCAGAGTGGCGCGGACCAGCTTCTCAACTCTGTCGCGTTCGCGGACAAGATCGTCAGCAGTCAGAGTGTCGGTGAAGACATAGGCCTTATAGCCGCCGTCGGGATCGCCCTTGTAGTAGTCGGCCACGAGATTGTAGTCGACCTCATACTGGTAGAGCCTGTCGCCAGTACGCTTGTAGGTATA
Source organism: uncultured Candidatus Saccharibacteria bacterium (assembly GCA_964446095.1). Lineage (GTDB taxonomy): Bacteria > Patescibacteriota > Minisyncoccia > Phycocordibacterales > UBA12445 > JACQCV01. The sequence continues at coordinate 5,196 of CAYUNB010000035.1, read as the reverse complement.
GACATAGACACCAGGCCGAGTCGGATCAGGCACTGCCTCGTCATAGTAGGGCGTGCCGGGGTAACAGGTTATGATAGTCACGTCGAAGTCGTCAGGCTTGACCTGAAGCAGCCAGGCGGCGGTGTCGCTGATCGTCTCAAGAGTCTCGCCCGGGTGACCGATAGACATAAGCGCCTTGACCTTGAGACCATGGCGCTTGGCGATATCGACACAGCGAGTGTTCTCGTCCTGCGTCGACTGCTTGTTGATGTTGGTCAGGATACGCGGCGAACCGGATTCGAAACCGGTCAGGATCCAGCGGAAGCCCGCTTCGTACATAGCCTTGGCCTGCGCATCGGTGAAGAGCTGGGCCTTGATGAACCCACGCAGCCGCCACTCGACCCCCAGATCTCTCTGAGCTTTCGCAATCAAGTTCATGAGCTCGATCATCTTAGGGTTAACGTTCAACTCATCGTCATACATCATGAAGCCCCTGACGCCGTAAGTCTTATAGAGGCCGACCATCTCTTCGACAATATTCTCTGAAGTGCGCATACGGATCTTCCGGAGCATCGGCGACTCGCGACCACCGCAGAAGCCGCACCCGAAGGGGCAGCCGAGCTGGGCGATGAGCGAGATAGCCGAGACGCCGTCGATCGAGTAGTGGTAGCTGCCGACGTCCACCAGGTGTCTGGCGGGGAAAGGCAGGCCGGTCAACATAGAGTTCGAAAGGAAGAGCGGAGACTTCGGATCATCAGCGTCGATAATCTTGCCCGCATTAGGGTCGCAAGCGTAGAGAATAGCCTCTTCGCCATCACCAGCCACCAGGACATCAAACATCGCTTCAGCCTGGCGCATCGCCTTGACGGCGCGGCCCTTGATGTCGTTCTTGATCTCCTTCTTGTACGCAGCATTGACGAGCGTGATGTGCGGCCCGCCGAGGATCACCTTGGCGCTCGGCTTGACCTCCTTAATAGCAGCGAGGATCTCGGCCGCAGCCGGCATCAATGGGGTCGTAGCGGTGATGCCGAAGATCTCTGAGAGAGAGTTCTTGGCATGGTCGCGGACCACGTCAAGGTAGTTAGCTACACCCGACAGGTCGAGCATCTCAACAGCGGAACCCATCTTCTCGAGCACTGCGGCAACCTTGAGAATGCCGAGACTCATGAAGACGCGCTCATCGAGTAGAAAGATCGACGGCGGAGTGATGAGACAGATACGGGACGGTACGGTACGCTTCAACTTAAACCTCCATTAAGTCAAGGAACGATGATTTGTATTTAAAATAGCCAATTCAGGCAGCAAGGTCGATATTGACGAATAGAGTTTTAAGAGCTATTGTTTCGCCTCCTTTAGCTTGAGGAGCCAGGCCTTGTTCTGTAAAAACCAATCGAGGAAGATCTTCACACCCTCATCAATCTTCACCTTCGGCGAGAAGCCGAGCTCACGGCGGGCCTTGCTGATATCGGCGAAGGTCTCCTTCACATCGCCTGGCTGCATGGGCAGCATCTTAAGCTTAGCCTTCTTACCCAAGTGCGACTCAATCATCCGGATAAAGTTCATAAGAGTCGTCGGGTTATCTCCGCCTAAGTTATAAAGCTCATACCCGAGCTCTTTTTTATTTATGATAGCAACGATACCGTCGACGATGTCGCCAATGTAAGTGAAGTCACGCGCCATCTCGCCGTTATTGAAGACTTCAATAGGCTTGCCGGCGAGGATGCTCTTGGCGAATTTAAAGAGCGCTAAGTCAGGCCGGCCATACTCGCCGTAAACGGTGAAGAAGCGCATCCCAGCCGTCTCGATACCATAAAGGTGGTGGTAGGAGTGAGCCAGCAGTTCGTTAGCCCTCTTCGAAGCGGCGTAGATAGAGATCGGACTGTCGACTCGATCGGCTTCGGAGAAGGGCGACTTCTCATTGCTGCCATAGACGGAGCTAGATGAAGCATAGATGACTCTCTTAATCTTGTTCCTCTTGGCGGCTTCGAAAATATTAAGCGTGCCTAAGTAGTTGGCATCGGCATAGACCCAGGGGTTGGTGAGCGAATACCTGACTCCAGCTTGGGCGGCCAGATGGACGATAGAGACAGGTTTTTCTTTTTTAATAATCGCATCCAGAGCCTTATAGTCAGCAATGCTCTTCTTATAAAATTTATAGTTTTGATTAGCCAGCAAGATCTTATTTCTCCTTTTCTTGATCTCCGGATCATAGTAGTCGGTCATGCTATCGACGCCGACAACGCGCCACCCTTCATCTAGAAGCCGCTTAGCCAGGTGAAAGCCGATGAAGCCGCCCGTGCCGGTAACTAAAATTGTCTTTTTCTTATCGGATTTCGTCATTATGGAAAGTTTACAATCTATACAACATAACATAATAAGAATATGTAACGAACACAGTAGCGACAAACTAAAACCCGCAACATTAAGTTGCGGGCAGCAATCTACAGCTTCTCTGCTATAACGAACATATCCCACGCATCTTAAGAGACCGGTTTGTTCAAGTTCCTAAACCTGCACACCTTCAAAAGTTTGAACCCGCCCTTCGCAAAGAAATATGATACCTACATCAATCTTAAAAACCCTATCTCGTTCAACTCCTTTGTTGTTCTTACGGCCTTCCCATCCAGAAGCTCTGTAACTTTGAAGTTGATGTTCAGAAGACCTCTCTCTACATCGAGCTTCTGCCTAGTCTTGCGGATAATAGAGCGATGCTTATCTATTCGAATTTCCTTCACCCTGTCGGTCGGCCTATCTTTCAAAACTGCCGGCTGATACCAGGCATCAAAGAGAAAGAGTCCCCCCTTCTTGAGATGTACTGAAGCAGTCTTGATGAATTTCTCAAAGTCGGCATTTGTGGTCTGGTATCCGGCGATATTAAACATCGCCATCACGGTATCAAACCTCGGATCAGTTCTGAACGTCCGGACATCCCCTAACTTGAACTCAACATTTATCGCTCCAGTCTTAGCGGACTTGTCATTCGCGATCTTAACCATCTCGCTAGACATATCCACCCCGATGATCTTCCTGAAATCATTCCGGAGCATCAGCTCGTACGTCCCCGTACCAGAGCCGAGACTCAAGAGGTCTCGGGCCCAAAACTTGGAGAACCGCGCCAAAACCTTCAATATAAAGTCGGACTCTTTGCGATAGTCTTTATCCTTATAAAGCAGATCGTAATAGTTGGAGTAGCCTTCGAATTGCTTGGCTTTAGCCATTATTCTTTGCCAACCCCCTTATGACCCTTACAACACGAGCTATCTGCTTAGTAGTTATAGCTAAACCTGAAGGAAGATACAAGCCATTGTCGGCCAAGTAGCGGGCGTTCGGAAATTTCTCACCCTTAACGAACTTCTTAAGCACAGGCTGATCCTCGGGCGGATAGAAAAAGTCTCTCGTATCAATGCCAGACTCCTTAAGCTTCGCCCGGAGCTCATCCTTGCTCATACCGAAATTCTTTTTATCAATAACAATGCCGTACATCCAATAGACATTCTTCACATCCTTCATAGTGACAGGAGTCTTGATGCCCGGGACGCCGCGTAGTCCTTTCTCGTACTTATCGGCCATCCAGATCTTCTTCTTGATATATTTATTTATATTCTTCAGCTCGCCGCAACCGACCGCAGCTTGCAAGTTAGTGAAGCGATAGTTGTAGCCCACCTTCTCATGGATAAATCGCTTCTTATCCGAATGATAGAGGTCCTTCAACTTCATAGCCTCCTTGGCGATATTGTCGTCGTCGGTTAAAAGCATACCGCCCTCGCCGGTCGTAATGATCTTGTTGGCATAGAAACTGAAACAGCTGATGTTAGACATGCTGCCGCACCTCTTGCCCTTATACTCGCCACCATGAGCCTCGGCTGCATCCTCTATTACATATAGCTTGTGCTTGGCGGCAATCTTATTGATCGCGTCCATATCAGAAGAGTGACCGTATAGATGTACAGGTAAGATAGCCTTCGTCTTATTAGTAATCTTCTTCTCGATCTTGCTAACGTCGATGTTGAAGGTCTCAAGTTCGCAGTCAACGAAGACAGGCGTAGCACCAGTGTAGAGTATGGCGAGCCAGGTTGAGCCCATTGTGAAGGCCGGCACGATCACCTCGTCACCCTTGCCGATACCGAGCGCCAAGAGCGCCACATGCAGAGCGGCTGTGCCATTAACTACAGAGATGCCATGTTTAACTCCCAAGTATTTCGCAAAATCCGTCTCGAACTGCTTGACGAATGGCCCAGCTGAAGAGAGCCAGCCGGTCTCGAGAGCCTGATGAACATTCTTCTTAGCCTCCTTCGATATAACCGGCTCGTTGACTGGGATGAACATAATTTTATTTAGTTACCGGACGTGGCTCCTTAAAGATCTTAGCCTTAGCGTCGCCCGGATATGGTCCCTGCTTGATCTCGATGATGCGGCTGCCCTTATGAATATCCACCTTATGCCCGCCGCTAACAAAGAGTACGAAGTCACCGGCTCGTAGAGTAGCTGTCTTCACGACATTCCACTTCTTGTCGGAAACAGAGATGTCGGCTCGTCCCTTCTCTATATATAGGAACTCCTGGGTAGTGTTAACCTTGTATTTGAAATCGCGATGAATATGAAAAGGCACATTCCTGCCGTTCTTGTGTTCGAGGAGTCCTATCTGCAACGGATAGTCCAAGGGAGTCAGGAAATTGATACCCTTCTCCCCCGCCTTGATCTTCTTAGAGAAGATGAGTGCCAGGGTCTTGCCGCCGTGCTTAACTTCCGTTATGTGCTTATTTTCCATCTGTTTTAAAACTATTTATTAGCCGGCTGATTTTATCATTAAAGTCCTGCCTTGTCCAAAGACCGAGTCTCTGCCGACCCTTAGCCGCAAGGTCGCCACGAAGCTCGGCATCATTCCAGATCTGGCTGATCTTCTCGGCGATACTCTCAGGTTCTGATGGATCGAAGAGAAGTGCCGCATCCCCCGCCTGTTCACGACAACCGCGAAGATCAGAGTAGAGCACGGGGCAGCCCATAAGCCAGGCCTCGGTAACTGGTATATTGGTCGGGCCGAAGAAGGTCGGCATCGCGAGGGCAGTGGCTTTTTTATAAAGCACGCTCATCTCGTCATTGCTGACATAACTAAGAAAGTGAACGAGATCCTCTAATCCTTCCTCACTGATCTGTTTTTCCACCTGCTCCAACTCTCCCCACAAGTGCTGCTTAGTGCCGACCAAAACTAAAGGCATT
>CAYUNB010000034.1:0-8388 GCA_964446095.1 uncultured Candidatus Saccharibacteria bacterium | reverse complement strand
ATCGAGAACCAACACATCAGCATCCTCGTATAAAATTTTTATTCTACCCCGAGCCATGATGCCATTATCCTCTAAAATTTTATAAAAAGGAATACCGCCAGACCGAACTTGACAGACACAATTAAAAATACATACTATTTTCCGGGTACTATATCTCGTTCATTGTCACCTAGATTGGAGGCAATTCATGACTGAGACCGCTCGAGAGCCTAAAACCCCTAGTATGGAAGAGATCGAAAAGCTGCTATCCTTGTGCACGAAGTCGCTTGAGACTGCAGTGACGGAGCCGCTACGAATGTTCACCCTAGGTATCACTTCCCAGCCGTACCAGAAGCAAGATGAGAAGGTAAATGAAACCGGTATTAGAATGAGGGGCCTGACGGCAAAGAAGCTTCACGAACACCTTTCTGGAAAGATGCCCGTCAATGACTTGTCGTCCCCCGTTCTGACTAGAGACGATATCGAGGAGCTGATGGATGAACTTAACCATGAAGAGAAGCCCTTATGGATTGAGATAACTGATGAGATCAACCAGGTTGGGCTGAATTCGTATGAGATAGCTCTTCGCGAACTGAAGGCGGCACAAGACTTCTGCGCTGCCCACGGTTACGGGGTGAGCAAGATTTCTCCCGAAGGAGAAAAGGTGTTGACTGAAACTTACGCAGGCCAGCTTGTGAGAGCAGTCTATCAACGCAACAACGTAGAGCAGACACTCGCCATCACCATGAACGCAACATTCAGAGTCAACATGCCGGCACCAGCCGATGAGGAGTTCCTGGAATTCATGAGTGAAATTCGGAAAATGCTTGATGATTTCATTAAGGTAAGACTCGATTCGATCTATATGCTGCCGAACTAACCGACGCAGAGGGACCAATAGGTCCCTTTTTTATTTAATTACTTTCTAACGCTTCAATTCCAGGCAGAGTGCCGTTCGCCAAGAAGTCGAGCATAGCTCCGCCCCCGGAAGAGACGAAAGCAAATCTATCTAAAATGCCAAGTCCGGAGATAGCAGCCAGAGTATCTCCCCCGCCGACAATGGCCTGGGCACCCGAAGCGGCAATATACTTAGCCAAGTCTTCAGTCATGCTCTTGAAGCCGCGCTCGAAGTTGCCGAGAGGACCATTCCACAGGACAAACTTCGCCCCGCTGATCATATGCTCAAGTTCTGCCAGAGCTTCAGAACCGATATCCAAAATATTTTCATCAGCTAAAACCTGATCGGCCGGCTTAATCACGCGGCCCGCACCATCTATAACGCTGACATCAGAAGGCAGAATCACCTTCTCGCTATTTAAAACGAAATCCAGATCGATCGACTTGTCATCCACCAGGGAAGTCCCGACTTCGTAGCCCTTCTTTTTAAGCAACGTATTCGCTAAAGCTCCGCCGATAAAAATTTTATCCGCTAAGTCGATAAACCTTCTGACAAGATTGATCTTAGTTTCGAACTTTGCTCCGCCGATAATAAAAAGAAATGGGTGTTCCGGATTAAAGGCCATCGATAAGTGTTCAACCTCGGACTGGATCAAGAAACCGGCATAAGAAGGTAAGAGTTTCGGCAGTGATACGATCGAAGCATGCTTCCTATGACTGACGGAGAAGGCATCGTTAACGTAGATATCACCGAGTGATGCCAGCTCGGCGGCGAAGTTCGAGTCATTAGCTACCTCTCGCGGATCTTGGCGGAGATTCTCGAGCAGCACAGCTTGTCCAGGCTGGAGAGAAGAGAGCTCTGACTTGAGAGTATCAAGCTTGAGAGGCAAGAGCGGCAAACCAAGATAATCGGCGACAGGCTGTAGGGTTTCCTGCCCGCCCTCTCCGATATGGCTCATAATTACAACCCGAGCTCCGGCCTGCTTGAGATAGTCGAGAGTCGGCAAAGAGGCCTTGATACGGAAGTCGTCGAGTACTTTGCCATCCTGAATAGGTACATTGAGATCAAGACGCAAGAGGACGCTCTTACCCCGGAGATCCTTCAACTCCTGTATCATCTTAAATGGCATCAGCGAGGGATATAATTTTTATAAAGTTCTCGGAGTTGAGGCTATCGCGGCCGACTAAGAGCCCGTCGGCCCGGCCTTCAGTCAGGAAAGTAGAACAGTTCGTAGAGTCGACTGACCCGCCATAAATAATGGGGACCTTGATGCCCGCTTCCCGGCCGAAGATCTCGCTAAGAATTTTCTTAATGAAGATCGTGACCTCGAGGACATCCTGGGGGCCGGCCGGCCTTATGGCATCTTTCCCGATCGCCCAGACCGGTTCGTAAGCAACTATAAGATTCTTGAGTTGAGCCTTCTTGACCTTAGCTAAGCCCTGCACGAGCTGCTCTTTCATGTAATTAAAAAACTCCCCCGAATCATCGCGCACCCTCTCCCCTACACAGAGGACGGCTTTAACCCCTGCATTTAGAACTGAAGAGACCTTCTGACTGATAAGCTCATCGCTCTCGCCAAGTGCTCGCTGCTCCGAATGTCCGACAATAATATATTTAATACCAGCCGCCTTGAGCATTCCGACAGAGACCTGGCCCGTTTCGGCTCCGACCTCTCCCGGAAAACAGTCTTGAGCGCCGATAGCAATCTTTTTCCCTGTTGCCAGCTTAACTCTTTCTAAAAAAATAAATGGCGGACAGACCACGGTACTCGTGTTTTTGAACTGCCCAATCGATCCCACCAGCTTAATAATCGCCGCCTCCGCCTCCTTAGAACTCAGCGGATTCATCTTCCAGTTGCCGATTATAGTTTTCTTCATCCCCGTATTGTAGCAGAACTACTCTGTCTCCTGCCAGCTCTTGATGTTCCAGCCGCCGGTCGGACCATTGGTGAAGGCGGTATTAGCGATGCCCTGCTCATAGTTGATATTGGAGTTATTGTCGAAATAGATCTTATAGGCCGTCAGCTGCTTGGCCGCGGCGCCGTTGTTCATATGTATCGTGCCCTTTTGCGCATTCAGGATCACAGCCCCGGCGTTATTTGAAATGTCCATCGCGTAAGCTCCGGCACAGCTATCACTTATCGGGCAGTCGCTCGTCGTCAGAGTCATGATGTAGCTGCCCGACTGGCCGTTGCCAGTGCAGGATGGGTTGTTAGAATCAATCACTCTGCGCTCCGTGTTTAAGACGCTGCTATCGCTGCCGTAAGATGAGTCAAGTTTAATGTTGGCATTATTAGGGAGGTTGATATCGCCTGTCACCCAGACTACGCCCTTGCGTGAGACAGTACCCCCGTTGCTCGTCGTTAAGTTGCCTACAATCTTTTCCGGCCCTATCGTAACATTGCTCGAAGCGTTATAGCTGCCATTAACTACCGTACCAGCAGCAGCCTCACTCTTCCATTCATTGATATTGCTATCGGAAATCGGCAGGTCGAGCGCGGTCGGATCAGCCTTAGAAGTATCGCAACTTTTATTATTCCCGCTGCCAGCCTGACAGTATAAGTGGGCGGCAACAGTCGAGCTATCAACCTCGTGAGCTTGTGCATCCCCGACACCTGCCGAGCCGACGTTCATCCCGCTGATAAGTCCGTTCAAGCCGCCTAAATATATTTTGAAGTAAGCATCGAGGCCGGAAGGCGAAGTGTTGCTCCAGCTGCCGCCATACTGGCCGATCTTAGCCTGGCCGCTACCGTAAGAACTATTAGCGCCGATCGTATAGTACTTACTGCTAGAGTTGATGCCATCGAGCACGAGCCAGTATGTAGTGCCGGGTGTTAACTGCACATAGCTTGGCATCGTCACATCTACCCAGCCATAACTCGTTGTCACTAGAGAGTTACTCAGCGTAGCAGAGACTATAGTATTGCTGCTGCTCGGCTGGCCGGAGCTGCCAGTGGTAATCCTGACCGTTAAATTTCCCGGACTGCTCGTTTTCTTAAGATACACAGAGATCTTGGTTAGCGGACCGAGCGTCGAAACTTGGAAACTCTGTGCCAAGTCCTGATCGCTCGAAGCATCGCCAAACTGTACAGAGTTAGGGGGAGTAGCTGGAGAACTGTTGTCCTGATCCGCGCTGGATGCCGGACTATTAGCCGAGATGGCCGTACCGGTTATCGAGGCGCCATTACTCCCAGTAATCGAACCATTGGCATAAACGCTGCCGTGGATAGTAGCGTTATTGCCGAGGATAAAGCCGCCGGCCCCCGACTGGATACCATAGTTAAATGCGCTGCCAACGCCAGTCTTGACCACCGCCTCGACCTTGCGAATAAGGCCGCTGCCTGTCTCGGAACTATCTATAGTCTTAGTGTCGGTACTGCCACTCAAGGAAGTTGTGACGGTGATGCCGTTTAATGACAGAGTATCGGTTGTAAATGTCTGTTTATTGTTCTTTATCTTGTATATCAGGTCCTCAACTCCGGCCTCAGCCAAGAAGTAGCTCTGGCGGGACTTTAAGAAATCACTCACGACGCTTGCCTGGCGAAGAACTGGAGTCGACATCGCGAGAATTGCAGAAAGCGAGAGGAAAAGGAAAAGCATGACGAGCATAAGCATCGCCTGGCCTGAATTGCGTTGTCTATTATTCTTATGCATATTGCTATTGATATGAGCCCCGCAAGATTGCGGTGTCATAGTAAGTCTGAGTCGAGCTCGCCGAGCCGAACTTAGCCGTCAGCTGGAGCTCCAGCTTCACCGCTTGGGAACTGCTGCTTGTGATCGAGTTAAAAAGAAGCTTGCCGACAGTGACTTCGCTCGGCAGAAGCGTGCCTTGATCTATACCGGCAACTTTAATCTGAAGATTTTGTCCCGATACTTGGAATGACGTCTTAGAGCTTACACCGTTTGAACCAACAATGTTGAGCGAAAGAACCCCAGGGCTGCTGCCCAGAGTACTGCCTGCCAGATCAATACTTGAGGCGGAACGGATAGTTCGAGTCATCCTATCCATAGCGCTCGTACCGGCGACGTCCAAACTGCGAACAACCGATAACCTGGAGTAGGATCGGGCTACGGCCAAGACCATACCGCCGAAAGAGAGTGCGACAACGGCCACAACCGCTATGTATACTATCGTCTCAATGAGTGTGAAGCCTTTCTTATTCATCTAGTTGGCGAAAATATTAGTGATATAGCTGCCAATAGATTTAGTACTGGTCGCTAAGGCGGTGCGATAAGCAACGGACACTGTCACCTGTTTAGTGTTCGGGTCAAGAGTGCCGGAAGCAGCAATTCTATAACTCGAGTCTCTATAAACATCAGCAAGAGTGAATGTGCGATAGAAGAAACTGTCGACATACTTAGTACTGGTGGTCGAGGTCCATGCACTGCCGCTCCATGCGAGCCCGTAACGAGTGCCGGAGGAGAGCGGAGCGATCTTGCCAGACCAGCTGGCATCACGGAGCGTCTTCACCGCCTCTATCCCCTCCTCCGCAAGGAGCGCGGCCTGCACATCGTGGCGATGATCGAGAACGAAATTAAGATAGTAGTTATAGGTCCGGAAGACGGCGAACACGCCGATAGCAACTATCGCTAGGCCAACCAAGACCTCGATCATGCTCACGCCTTGCGAATATTTCGAACGTATCATTGTGTAGTTACTATCCCGTTTACTGAGACACTAAGAGTGCTCGAGGCAGATGAAGCGCCGCCAGAAATAAATTTAATCGATCCGCTGTCCGCCGTGGTACCAGTGAGCCTCTGGAAGATGATTTCGCTACCTCCGCCACTTAAGCTAATTGATGATATGGTGACCGACTTACTTAAAGGAAAGCTCTCGTTCGCCGAACCTGAAGACGAATATGAGTCGCCCTGGAAGTAGACCATCTTGCTCGACTCAAAATGCACGCCGTATTGAGCTCCGGACCTGCCAGCAAGAGTGTCTGAACGAGCCCGATAGATAAGAGCTGCGGCCTTAGCCATGTCGCTCTGGAGCACGACCCTAGAGTTCAACCTCGAGTATGCGCTCAATACCACCGAAGCAATTACAAGCACCACAAGCGCGGCAATCATTACTTCTATAAGCGTGAATCCTCTTACCTTCATCAGATTGCGGAGGTTATAGAGTATATCGGCTGGATCATCGAGATAGCGAAGAAGCCGACGAAGAGACCGATGATTATCATGAGCACCGGCTCTATGATAGTCGACATATCTTTAGTCACCGCTTCGACCTCATCTTCGTAGAACTGCGCGACGTTCCCGAGCATTACGGAGAGTTTGCCTGTCTCCTCGCCGACAGCGATCATCTCCCCGACCATAACTGGGAAAAGCTTAGGCTGATTTTGGAAAAAGGCAGAGAGCGGATCGCCCTTCTGCACCCCGTCCTTGGCCCTAAGCAGAATGTCTCTGTAATAAAGGTTCTGAACCACTTTGGAAGTTATGTCGAGCGACTCGACAATACTAACTCCAGAAAGAATAAGTGAGGAAAGCGTCCTGGCGGCGGTAGCAGAATTCATCTCCTGTGTGAGACTCGAAATAAAAGGCAGGTGAAGTGTCAGATAGCTCGAGAAGCGTCTACCTTGATCGGTACCCAGCGTCTTATAAGCTGCCCCGACCATAACAGCTCCTGCTAAGATCACATAGACCCAATAGTTGACTAAGATATTTGAAAGACCGATGACTATCTGGGTAGAAAGCGGCAAATCGACGTGGAACTCCTGGAAGGTAGAGACGATATTCGGAACGACGAAGGTCAACATCAAGAAGCCGATGATAATCATGGCGATGAATATTATCGTCGGGTATGCCATAGCGCCGCGGAGTTTGCGCCGGAGCACATAGGTCTTCTCCATCTGCTCGCCGATAAGCTTAAGCGACTGGGGCAAGTTGCCCGACTCTTCCCCCGCCGCCACCATCGCGACGAAGACAGCCGGGAATATATCCGGGAATTTAGCTAAGCTCTGGGACAGCGAGAGGCCGGAATTCACATCCTTCAATATCTCAAGAATCGTCTTCCGTAATCTGACATTGTTCGTCTGCTTGCCAAGCACCTCGAGCGCCCGAGAGAGAGCCAAGCCGGCTCCGATCATGGCGCTTAGATTGTTAGCGAAGATCACCTTCTCGTGGAGAGGAATCCTAACCACTAACTCATTGATATAGTCGAAACTAAGCCAGTTCATCCCCTGCTCCTCAGCTGAGATAAGTATGAGGCCCTGCTCGCGCATCTGGCGAGAAAGGTGGAATTTATCTTCAGCCTCACCTTCGCCCTGTATAATCCCCTGTTCCCCCGGCCGATGCGCTTTGTACTTAAATCTATTCATTGGCGACTCTTAAGACTTCCTCAATAGATGTCACACCTGATGCGGCCTGATAGAGGCCGTCCTCGATAAGAGTCAGCATTCCCTCTTTGCGGGCTTGTGCCTCGATCTCGTCGGACGTAGCGCGGCGGATTATCATATCCTTGATCGCCGGCGATACATTCAGGATCTCATGGATAGCGATACGACTAGTGTAGCCGGTCGGCGAGATTTCTGAAGGCTTCGGGCGATAGAATGGTATGGTCTCGAAGTTATCTTCCGGCTTAATTATCTTCTCCTGCTTCAGCGTGTCTAAAACCCTATCGAGGTCGGCATGCTCGGCAAGCGCCTTGAGTTCAGCTTTGCTTAGGAAATATTTCTCGCCTGGTTCACTCTTGCCGCCTTCAGACTTGCCAGCATAGAGGCGTCTGACAAGGCGCTGGGCAATGACGATGTTGATAGTCGAGACAAGAAGAAATGGCTCTCCGCCCATGTCGATGAAGCGCGGGATAGCACCGGCGGCAGAGTTGGTGTGGAGCGTACTGACAACTAGGTGTCCAGTAAGCGCGGCATTAATAGCCAAGCTGGCTGTCTCCCTGTCTCTGATCTCTCCGACCATCACAATATCCGGATCCTGTCTCAAGAGAGAACGAAGACCGTTGGCGAAGGTTAATCCGATCTCCGGTTTAACTTGCGTCTGGTTAACGCGCGGCATCTGATACTCGACTGGATCCTCGATCGTCGAGATATTCACTTCCGGCTTGTTCAATAAGTCGAGAATTGTGTAGAGAGTAGTCGATTTACCAGAGCCGGTCGGACCAGTCACGAGGATCATGCCAACAGTCTGGCGCATTGCATGGTGCAGTGCCTCAAGTCCAGCTCCGTGGAAGCCGAGCGACTCAAGCGTAAACCCCTTGGAGTCTTCCGGCAGAAGCCTCATAACAATCTTCTCGCCGAAGTAGGTCGGCAAGATAGAGACGCGGAAGGAGACCTTGCTGCCAGTGATGCCGCCGGTCTCGATCTTGAAGCGTCCGTCTTGCGGCAGTCGTTTCTCGTCCAAGCGAAGCTCTGAGAGCACCTTGATCCTTGCAGTGATAGCCGGCGCGATCTTCACCGGCAGAACCATGGCGTCATGCAAGATGCCGGCGATACCGTAGCGGATCATGAAGCCCTTCCTGAAAGGCCTCATTTGTTTAACCGGGGCACCGTGAAATAA
>CAYUNB010000033.1:7856-8465 GCA_964446095.1 uncultured Candidatus Saccharibacteria bacterium | reverse complement strand
GGATTCACGAGAATCAAACCAACTGTCTGAAAGAAATTAAAGAAGATACCGATCGCCGAGGTGACCTGCGAAGATGAGAGCGGGCGGATCAAAGCCATCTGGTTCCACCAAGCCTATATGACCAAGAAGGTGCCGGAAGGAGGACTGGCTAAAATAACCGGCACGGTCGCTGACCGCAAGGGTACGCTATATATAGCCAACGGCCAGATAGAGGCAGTCGAAGAGATCGAACTCGCCCATAAAGGCTCCCTCTTCGGCGAAGGCGAAGTCTCCCGCACGCCAGTCTATGCCGAATCGATCGGGGCAAGTTCAAGCTGGTTCCATTGGAGGATCCGAGAACTCATTAAAGCCGGCTTGCACGAATCTCTCACAGATCCGCTGCCTGAAGAGATGCTCCGCCGATACAATCTGCCGACTCTTCAGACAGCTATCGTCTGGATCCACTGCCCGCAGAGTGATAAAGACGCACTAGCCGCCAGGAAGCGCTTCGCCTTTGAAGAGATCTTCTTCATCCAGCTTGGCAGGCAACAGGAACGTATCAAATATAAAGCCAATCCGACTTTGAAAATTTAATACAATAAAAAAGGGCAAGAAAATTTCCTTGGCCTC
>CAYUNB010000033.1:0-7846 GCA_964446095.1 uncultured Candidatus Saccharibacteria bacterium | reverse complement strand
TGTATACTGTTTTGGGTGCAATAGGACACACTCAAGTATAAGGCCAACCCGACTTTAAAAATTGATATCGAAAAGAAAGGGCTCGAAAAGTCCCTCGGCAGCTCCGCCTTCAAGCCGACACAAGCGCAGGACAAAGCCATTGACCAGATCTTAAGAGATCTCTCTTCGAACAAACCAATGACGCGACTCCTCGAGGGCGACGTCGGCTCGGGCAAGACGGCTGTCGCTGCGACAGTCTCGTACGCCACTATTACCAATCGCCCAATTGACATTGCAAAAGGGGCGCGACAAAACTTCGGCACGCTCCAGGTGGCATACATGGCACCGACAGAGATCCTAGCCAAGCAGCACTTCGAATCTTTCATCCAATACTTCAAGCATATGGGTATTAATGTGGGACTGATCACCGGCACCGGCTGCTACAAATTCCCTTCCAAGAGTTCGCCCGGAAATTTTACAAACATCTCTCGCTCACAGCTCTTGAAGTGGGTGGGCAATGGCGAGATACCGATCCTCGTCGGCACTCATGCGCTCATTCAGAAGTCAGTCAAGTTCAAACACTTGGCCTTAGCCATCATAGATGAGCAGCATAGATTCGGCGTCGACCAGCGCTCGAAGATTACTCGCAAAGAAAGTTACGCCGCTCCTCATCTGCTCTCCATGACAGCGACACCAATCCCCCGCACACTCGCCCTGACTATCTACGGCGATCTTGACTTAACCGTCATCGATCAGATGCCAGCAGGACGTCGGCAAGTGATAACTGAAATTATTTTGCCGGCAAAAAGAAAAGATGTTTATGAAGAGCTGCGCGCAAGAATTAAAGAGGGTCGGCAAGCCTACATCATCTGTCCGCGCATCGACCCGCCTTCGCCTGATGGCTACGGACGGGCAGGCGAACCTTCGGACCAACAGATAGCTGTCGCAAATGCTCGATCTGTAAACGAAGAGGCCAAGCGTCTGAAGAGAGACGTCTTTCCCGAATTCGAGATCGGCGTCGTACACGGCAAGCTGACCCCGAAAGCGAAGGATGAGGTGATGAAAGATTTTGCCGACGGCAAAATCGATATCCTTGTCGCCACCACCGTCATCGAGGTCGGCGTGAATGTGCCAAATGCGACTTCGATTATTATCGAGGGAGCCGAGCGCTTCGGCCTAGCGCAACTCCACCAGCTCCGCGGACGCGTCATAAGAAGCAATCATCAAGCTTACTGCTATGTCTTCACCGATTCGAAGACAGAGAAGACACTCGACCGCCTCCAAGCGCTGAAGACGGCTAAGAACGGCTTCGAGCTGGCAGAGCTAGACCTCATGCAGCGCGGCGTCGGCGAGCTTAACGGCCGCCGCCAGTGGGGCGTCTCCGACATCGGCATGGAAGCGATAAAAAATATCAAGATGGTTGAAGCGGCGAGAACCGAGGTGCTGAATATTTTAGAGAACGACCCCGAGCTCGCGCGACACCCGCTCATTGCCCACAAACTCGCTTCCCGACCGAAGCCAACCCATTTTGAGTAGAAAAAAATAAAGAGACAAAGCATTTTACATAGAAGCAAAAATAACTTATATTATCCGCGGAGGTGAAACATGACGCTCAAGGATTTCCGGAAGTATGTTCTAAGGGTTTCTGGTCTGGACTACGGCGAGTTCGCAACGAGATCGGAGAAGCACCTAGCCTTCATGCAGAAGCTGAACAAGATCGGCGCGCGAAACTTCGCCACTCATCCACCCGAACTGCACCCCGATATCGACGCCACTGTGGAACTGACCTCTGCCGAAGAAGAGTCGCTCCGAGCAGAATTCTACTCGCTCGGCATAGATTGCGAGAGTGAAACAGTCAACTAACACCCGTCCCCTGCCGCCGGGGGATTTTACTTTGACATAAGATAATTTTCCTATAATATTTACTCAGCGCACGATTAGCTCAGTTGGTAGAGCGTCCGTCTTATACACGGATGGTCCCTGGTTCGAGTCCAGGATCGTGCACAGAGAATATTAATTCAAAATAAAAAGCCCCGTAGGTACTCGGGGCCTTTACTTATTATTTTTGCTTTTTACACCTGAGCGTGAACACCCTATGTCCAGCTTTCTTGCATCTATAACCATATTCCTCTTCGTAGTCGCTACGGTAACCAAATAGACGACTAGTAGTATTGCAGTCGAAGCATTTTACCCGCCATAAGAATTCAAATACCCCTTCCCACTCTTTCGCGGTGAATTTCTTCTTATAGCCGCGTTCTGTCTGCAACATCTCTGGCGTAAAATTATCGCCATCTATCACCGGCAACATCCCGCCCTCTCTAGCATCTTTATTCCTGATAGCATCACTGATTTGCTTGAGTTGGGCATCTGTGATTCCAGAAACTGCTTGTACTTTTTTCTTACCCACTCTTCCGTCCTCCTCAGCTCAGGTAGTAGACACAATGAACATTCTTATAGATTAAAAACACATGTCTGCTATATTTGCAATATACTCCACCGTCTATCCTTTTTAGCAATTTTTATTCTGTTATCACAACTCCCCTCCCATCTTCCAACTTCTTCGGCTTGATGCCATTTAAGATAAGAAGGTCTTCAAACTCCTTGCGCTCGAGTGTCTCAACCTTCTTCAGCTCCGCCGAAATATTATCGAGAGCGCTCTTGTGATTCTTAAGTACCTCCTCTGCGCGAGCGAGAGCCTCATTCATGATACGCGAGACCTCAGCATCGAGCATCGAGGCATAACTCTCGGAATAAGCCGAAGTCTCTACCTTGCTGCCTGTCACCGGATTAACGCCAGAGTCGGCGAAGTCGACAGGGCCGATCTTATCAGACATACCGAAGCGGGTTACCATGTCACGCGCCACATTAGTAGAAACAGCTATGTCATTGGAAGCGCCGGTCGTCACCTCTCCGAAGATCATCTTCTCGGCCGCATAACCGCCGAGCGAAGTGGCGATGTCGTCGAGGAAATTATTTCTATTCTTCATCTTCTTCTCCTCGAGCGGAAGCTTCAGTGTGTAGCCGGCAGCTCGCCCTCGGGAGATAATAGATACCTTGTGAACAGGATCAGAATATTTCAAGACAGAAGCGACGAGAGCGTGCCCCATCTCATGGTAAGCAGTAATCTTCTTCTCATCATCAGACAAGATGTGGCTCTTCCTCTCGGGACCGAGCATCACCTTCTCTACAGAACGGATGAGGTCATACTGCGCCACCTTGGTACGGTTCTCGCGTGCTGCGAGAATCGAAGCCTCGTTCATGAGACTAGCTAAGTCAGCACCAGAGAAGCCAGGCGTGCGCTCAGCAATGACACGGAGCACTACATCTTCGGCGAAAGGCTTCTTGGCAGAATGAATCTTCAGGATCTCCTCGCGTTCGCCGATGTCGGGCAAGTCGAGCACCACGCGGCGGTCGAAGCGACCCGGGCGAAGCAGAGCGCTATCGAGCACATCAGGGCGGTTGGTAGCGGCCATAACGATCACCTTCTCGGTCGGTTCGAAACCATCCATCTCCACGAGGATCTGGTTGAGGGTCTGCTCGCGCTCATCATTGCCGCCGCCCATGCCAGAGCCGCGATGCCGACCGACGGCATCGATCTCATCGATGAAGATGATGGCCGGTGCGATCTTCTTCGCGATCTTAAAGAGGTCGCGCACGCGCGAAGCGCCGACGCCGACGAACATCTCCACGAACTCCGAACCGGAGAGATAGAGGAATGGCACATTCGCCTCCCCTGCTACGGCGCGAGCCAAGAGAGTCTTGCCAGTGCCTGGCGCACCCGTCAACATCACACCCTTCGGGATACGAGCACCGATGTCGAGGAACTTCTTCGGGTTCTTAAGGAAGTCGACAATCTCGATGAGCTCTTCCTTCGCCTCGCGAGCGCCGGCAACATCTTTGAAGAGTACCTTCTGCTTCTCGTCGGTCGGCTCGATGATCCTTGCCCTCGACTGACCGAAGGAGAAGGCCTGCATCGAAGAGCCGCGCATCTGACGCGAAATCATCCAGAAGATAATACCGACAAAGATGAGCGGGAAGATAAACGGCGAGAGTTCAAGCAGCCAGAAGTAGAAGCCGGACTGATCCTGCACATCTATGGCTACCTTGCCGAGGTCGTCGGCCGTCACTCCGTAGTTGACGAGAGTCTGGCTTAGCGAGGTCTCAACCTCCTTCTTTGTCTGCTTAGTCGACTTATCTTTATAAGTGACAGTCAGGTCATCGCCGGCGACAGTAATATTCGTAACATTTCCAGCCTTGATATCCTTCGCCAGGTCTGAAACGGTCGTAGCTGGGACGCTCGTCATGCTATCGGTAATAGCCGAGTAGGCGGAAAGAATAACCACTATAACGAGGAGTACGATCAGGATCTGACGGCTGAACTGCTTGATAAGATCCATAGGGTTCATGCCCTCATTCTTCTTGTTTTTATTAGGTTTTTTATCTGACATCCCGAAAGTATACATTAAATTGAGCGAAAGGCAAATTCTATTGACATAGGTAAGTAGAAGTGTTAGTTTACTGCCAGGAAATGGTATTTTGATATCAATAGGCCCCTCAAATAAGTCCGGGGCAAGGGAGGTAGCGAGTGGTACTCGACTTCGACGGCACTCTGAAGAAGGGGTTCGTCCTGGCCAAGCCGATCGAGCATACTGTGTACGATCCGAAGGTATTGAAAGAGCTGGAGAAAGCGGGCCGCCTGCGGATTACGCGTAAACGGAACGGCTGGAAGATGTATCTCGAGGTCAACGCTGACGGGGAGATCCGCTTCCTGACCGACGGCATCAACGAAATCGACAAGGCTAAGGTTGCTCATCTCATCGAAGAGGCCAAACAGCTCCGTCTGCCGACAAGGACGCTCCTCGTCGGAGAAGCGGTGGCCGACGGCAAGAACGACGATCGTGGCAAGGTTATCGGTATCATGCAGGCTAAGGATAAGGCTAAGATTGATGCCGCCGGCGGGGTCAAGCTCCACTATGCCCTCTTCAACATCGTCTTCTGGAACGGCTACAAGGTGGACGACACCTTCAAGAACAACTACTATCGCCTCGCCGACATTGTTAAGGACGCCGCCGACTGGGGCCGGCTCGAATTCATCGACGTAGTGGAGCTCTTCCACCCTGCGGATATGCCGCTCAAGAAGATGCAGAAGATGGCGGTCAAAGAGAAGTGGGAGGGCCTCGTGCTCTACGACGCCGGCTACAAGCTCACCTACCGCCAAGATGGCGGCAGCGTACAGCGGCCCGAGGGCTGCTACAAGTGGAAGCCGGCGGCCGATGCCGACTTCATCGTTCTGGGATGCCGGATGAGAGAGAAGGATCCGAAGACGATCAAGGATCTGAAGCTCTATCAGATCGACCCGGTGAACGGCAACTACGCCAGGTTCTACCATTACGGCGCGCTCAAGAACGTTCAGCGCGAAGCCTTCTCAAAGCTGCCGATGGACCTCGAGACCTCGAAGAGGGGCAAGAAGACGGTGACCGGCTGGTTCAAGGAGCCGTTCGTTTGCCAGCTGACTTACGACAGCCGGCGAGAAGAGACCGGCGCGCTGGAGAATCCGCGAGAGTTCCTCGTCCGGGAGGATAAGCGGCCGGAAGATTGCGTCGCGCCGCAGTCCTACCCCAAGGCAGAGTACCTGAAGAAATAGCAAAGCACGTCCCCCGCTTAGCGGGGGACTTTTTTATGGCCAAAAAATTGCGAGTAAGTATAATATCAATATGTCTAAGCTTCCTAAACAGCTCTCGACGGCACTCGTCTGCCTCATCGCTATCCTGGCTTATCTATATTCGAGCTGGCCAAAAGATCCCAACCCAATATTCACCACAAATCTCGACCTTAAGCATAAAATCATAAATGATGTCGAAGTAGATAACGGCGCGAGCGGAGTCGCCTCCCCCTTCCTTAGCAATCTCTTCGAGGAGGGGCAGAAATGGCTCTTGATGAACTTCAACATCTGGCGCTTCTACCAGAACTTAGCCAACCCGGCTTCGCGCTATATCGTCTTAAACTCCGGACTTCGCAAGGAAGAGGTAGCCACCCTACTCACGAAGGAGCTCCATTGGACAGCGAACGAAGAACATAAATTTATCGCTATGGATCTCAATCTGGATAAACAGAACATGGAGGGCCGCTTCGACCCGGGTTCATATCTAATGCCTGCAGCAACTACGCCAGCTCAAGCTTATGAGACGATCGTCCATAAATTCGACAACGAGGTCGCCAAACCATACGCCAGCTCAACGGCAAATATCATAAATATCGACCTGGCTCTGAAAATCGGCTCAATCATCGAACGCGAAGCGGGCGGCAAGAGCGATATGCGCCTTATCTCCGGCATTATCTGGAACAGAATCTTCAAGAATATGAATCTCGAAATGGATGCCACCCTTCAATACGCAAAGGGCAATAGTCAGGACGGCTGGTGGCCAAGAGTTAAACCGGAAGATAAGTATATAAATTCGCCATACAATACATATATGAATAGCGGCCTGCCCCCGACTCCGATCAGCAATGTCAGTATCGCCGCCATCCAGGCTGCGCTGAATCCTAAAAAGACAAGTTGTCTCTTCTATCTTCATGACCGCCTTGGCAACATCCACTGCTCTGTGACGTACGACCAGCACTTGGCCAATATCAAGAGATACTACGGAAAATAAAATTAAAAGGCCGGGCAGAAGCTCGGCCTTGATCCGTTAAGCTAGATAGTAACCCGAGCCGTCCTTCTTAATAGTCAATGCAGAAAGTTCACTCGTAGCCGGCAGAATCTCTAGTCCGCCGAACGATTTATCGACTGCCTCGGACACATTGTCGGCGAAACGGCTTATAACTAATTCCTGATTTTCCAGGTTAGAAATAGCCCCCTCCAACCGGCTTCTTACAGCTTGGAGCTCAATAGCTGGAGGGAAGAGAAAAATAGATAGCCTGGCACTCTTAGCGTATCCGCTCTCTTTAGAATGTTTCTGAAGATCGAAGAGCCAATCCGAGACGTAACTAAAGGTTTGGTTTGATACTTCAGCCTTACAAAGTGCCATATCATTCTTCTTCTCGTCTCCGGTGAAGTGGATGAAGAGACAAGACAAGAAGAATAGCGGAAGGAGGATGGGGCTCGCCGCAACAGCCAAGATCAGGATCCACGCCAATGTAATACCGCTGCCCTTGAAATTACTGATGAATACGGTCGGCAGCATAACAGCGGAGGTGGTAAGGAAACCGAAGAAACCAAGTCTATTTTCATCAAAGAGCTTCTTATTCTCCTGATAGTAAAATTGAGCAGCAAGATCAATGGGGAAAAGATATTCGAGCTTCTTGGCCGCTTCAAAGCGTCGGCGTAGTTCGGCATTAGTCTCCGACGGCAAGAGTTCCGGCTCCATGGGCGAACCTCTCATGCAGGCCTCCCTTTCAACGTCCTATGCTATCGATAACCCGCCTGACGATAACACATAATATCCTCTATTGCAATCCGCACAAGGATTTCAACTCTTTCAAGTCTGCTGCTGTCGGCGTCTCGTTTATGCCGTCGTTAAGCTTATACATGATCGCCTTCGGATCGTCGACGTGGTCGAGCCCGAGCGCATGGCCCAGCTCATGGGCTAGAACTCTGACAAGCTTGGTCTGGTCATCGAACTGATAGATATTAATCCTCTCCCCCGCCGCATCGCTCTCATAGTCGCCCTCCTCGAACTCGCCTGCATGAGTGGCACCGATGTTGTTATAGTTTTCGGCTTCCAGGTTTAGCGAGCTTGCCAGGCGATTGATCACGGTAATCATCGCGTTAACCTTATCGACTTCGGCCTTCAAGCTATTTTGAAGATTATTGATAGTGGTAGCCAGAGCATTAACGGCATCGCGTTCAGCAGATAAGCGGTCAAAC
>CAYUNB010000032.1:0-8561 GCA_964446095.1 uncultured Candidatus Saccharibacteria bacterium | reverse complement strand
CTCCGCGGCATCGGCTGGGTGATCCTCTATCACGATCCGATAGCTAAAAGATTCCAGAACGTCTGGATCACCGACCACGAAGTCGGCCACCTGGCTGGCTTGCCGATAGTGCTCGCTATGGACGTCTGGGAGCACGCCTTCCTTCTCGACTATCTACCATCCCAGCGTAAAGATTATATCGAAGCCTTCTTCCAGAATGTTAACTGGCAGAAGCTGGATCGGAGAGCTGGAATAAACTAGAAAAAATAAAATACGAAGCGTGAGTGAAGACGAGCGGTCGAGCGATGCTTCGTATTTTATTTTCTATCTAATTATAGAAAGACGGCTAGATTCATCACATGCTTGTAGAGCTGGCTGGCGTAGCCCCACTCATTGTCGTACCAAGCCATCACCTTCACGAGTTCGCCCTGCACAACACGCGTGAGATTGAGATCTACTATCGAGCCATGAGGATTGCCGAGAATGTCCGATGAGACAAGAGGCTTATCAGTGACAGTAAACGTACCTTGCCACTCCGGCTTCTTAGACTCTTCGATCAAAATATTATTTATCTCCTCGACTGTTGTCGGCCGCATCGAGACGAAGTTGAAGTCAAGGATCGAGCCAGCCGGTACAGGCACGCGGAGTGCCAATCCGTCGAACTTATCTTTCATACCTGGAATAGCCTTAGCCGCGGCAAGCGTTGCGCCACTCGAGGTCGGAACAATGTTCACGCCCGCTGCTCTCCCTCGCCTGAAGTCCTTATGCAAGGCTGGCATCGGACCATCAACTAAACTCTGCTCGGCGGTGTAGCCGTGAACTGTCGTCACCATAGAATATTTTATGCCTGGATTCGCAGAGAGGATAGCTGCAAGTGGCGTAATGGAGTTGGTAGTGCAAGAGGCGTTGCTGGTAATCTTCGAGGCGCCGCAAGCAGCAACATTAACATTCGGAGTAGAAGTAGGAGTCTGATCATCCTTAGCTGGTGCGGAGAGTACGACCCGCTTGGCACCAGCATCAAGATGCACCTTGGCCTTGTCATATGAGGTGAAGCGGCCAGTCGACTCTACCACGATGTCGATACCCAAGGAGCCCCAGGGAAGCTTAGTAGCATCAGGCTCCTGCAGGAACTTGATCGGCTTACCGTTGACGATGATCTCGCCATTGCCAACCTTAATCTCGCCCTTGAAGCTTTCGTATACGGAATCGAACTCAAGCAAGTAGGCTAAGTTAGAAATATCACCAAGATCATTTATCGCCACTACATCTAAGCCGTCCGCTGCCAGCACCACCTTCAAGAACTGACGCCCAATGCGGCCGAAGCCGTTGATTGCAACTTTTATCCTTTTAGAGCTATCCATAATTTAAAAACTTATTTTTTAATTTGAGGCTATTATAGCATGAAAAATCCCGCCTCGTATGAGGCGGGTGCGGCTACTTGCCGGAAGTGGCAACCGGCGGGGGAACGGTAGTATTAGAATGATTAGATCCGAAGACTTCGATGAAGAGAGAACAAATCAACACGCAAACCGCAAGCACCGACGCAGTCGTAAATTGATTCCCCTTATCCTTATAGAGGAAGTAAAGAGTCATCAGAGACAGGATCACGAACAAGACCTTGAAGATAAGTGCCCAGGTCAAAGCTGTTAGCAAAGCATCCATCTAATCACCTCCTTTTCACTTTCGTCTGGAGATTTGCAGGAGAGGTAACGATCCAAACAAGTATGAGCAAAAGCAGAGTAGCCAATATTTCACGCACTAACTGCGCCTCCAGAGCAAGGAGCCGTGGACGATGTAGTAGTTAGCGGCGAACTTGGTCAGGAGATAGATGCCGTAGCCAGCAATAGCGACGTTCACAGTCCCCTCCTTTCTTTTATCGAGGAGCAATTTCTTTTTATAGAGTAGCATTTATATTAGACTATGTCAATTACTTAAGGTACAGCGCCTTATTCCTTTTATGCTCGTCGAAGGTGACGGCATAGTGCATGTTGCCGTCGTTGCCGTAGAGGTAAAACCAGTATGGAGTAGCGGTCGGATGGAGAGCCGCAACGATCGCATCCAGGCCAGGATTAGAAACTGCGCCCGGTGGTAGACCTTTGTATTTATAAGTGTTGTACGGCGAATCGATATTCAGGTCGTCGACGGTTAAATCGGAACTTTTCTTATCAAGCAGGTAGAGGAATGAGGCATCGACTTGAAGCATCTTGCCGGAGTCGAAGCGCTTCCAGAGTATACCGGAGATAATCTGCCGAGTCGGCAGAGTCCTCGCTTCCTTCTCAAGTATGGAGGCCATTATGATAATCTGTTTCCGAGTATATTTAGAGCCGATAATCTCCGGCTTGATATCCTTGATCTTGTCATTGAAGTTATCATGCATACGGGTGATCACACTCTTCTCGGTATAAGTTATAGGGAAGATGTATGTGTCGGGAAAAAGTTCCCCCTCGAGAGAGGCAGCAGAAGCGAGAAAGTTAGCCTTATTGAAGTTGGGCAGCTTGCCGTCGATAAGCTCGGCAATATCTTTATTAGTATAACCTTCTGGTATCGTAACCTTAAAGGCCCGCCCCTGATACTCTGTGTCAGTCACGCTTTTAACTACCGTATATAAGTTTTCTGGCGAAGCAAATCTATATTCACCCGCAATCACGTTCTTCGTTGTACCAAAGAGCGAGACGAAAAGCCGGAACATGAGAGTTGAGCGTATCAGCCCTTCATCCTTTAGGAAACTCGCACTTTGATCAAGCGATAACCCGCTCTCGATCTCTATATACTTGCCCGCCGGAAAAGCGGCGGGGGCAGACACGGTAAGCCAATAGAAGACAACAGAGAAGAGTGCTAAGACCGTGATAAAAAAAATGATCAGCGGACGAAAAGGTAAAAAGTTTTTTGTGCCGGATTCTTCCATAAAAGAATACTAGACAGGCAAGTTGACCGGCGCCTCACCGCGCTTGGACTCGGCTCGACCGAAGGTCGGCGTTGCTGCTACCGTACCCGGGAAGTGGTAGATAGTAGCAAGCTCCTCGGTATTTAATACGAAGGGTATACGGTCATAAGGAGGATAAAAGCCCGCCCGCTTGCAGTAAGCTTCAAAGAAACGTCTTTTCTGCTTAATGATCTTAGTACCGAAAGGATCCTCCCAGGGCTCGTAGCCTGTCGCTCCAACCGGTTTGAAGCCATTTAAGTTTAGGGTGCCGTACTGCTTAACCAAGGCCATCACGCCGCCAATATTGCCAGGGTTAAACTTGCCCTCTTCAGCCAGATAAAGGACTCTGATGCCGCAGTCGAAGCCGGGCTTGGAGATCTGCCGCTCGATCGCCTCGACTACGCTGCGCTCGCCAGGCGAAAGTACGCTCTCATTTGAAAGCAGTAATGACTCCTTTAGCTTGTCGCGCTTCAAGAGCTTATCGAGGAGCGACTTAGCATCGCCGGCCCAATCTTGATAAGTGTCGACGGTGCCTGGCTTCAAGAAGCGTTTCTTGGCGGCCATGATATTGATCTGGAACCAGATCTGCTCGCCCTGGCCTATAGAACCCATAAATTCGAGCGTCGAAGTGATCGGATCCACCTTGAACTCCTCTTTCGGATCCTTATCTAAACCAAAATCTACATAAGTCTTGATCGGATAAGCATCCTCCTTAGTAAGTCCGAACTCTGCGCCGAAGAGCTGCCACTTGGAGTCTGGCGCAAGGTACGGCACAGCTAAAACATAGTCCGGTATCTCATGAATCTCAGCTGTAGGGTACTGAGCATAGATATGCGCCTCAACATTCGGCCGCCAGCCTTTAGGGATACGCATCAAGAAATGAATAGCACCGTTGATACGTACGATTACAAGGGGAAGACACGGGGGAAACCCGGCGGGATAAGTGGCGTTATAAAAATTACCTCCCGGAGCTTGGTGGAATGCGCCGAAAACAATCTCCATTGCCTTAGGAGATTTATACGTTTCGCGGGGGAGCTTGATCTCAAGCATCACCCACTGCATTTTAGATATGAAATCAGCCTCTATGTAGCGCTTCCATGCGCGCCAAGAGAAAACCGCAAGAGCGATAAAAATAATCAGCGGATAGACCATGTACAAGCCCTGAAGCACGCCAGCCAAACTGCTGCCTAAAAAACCCGAAATTTGAGCTTGGAAAAATTCTACCATTATATTATCTAGTATACAGGATTAGAGAGCCTGCATCTAGGAAAGCTGTGGAGGATTAAGCTACGGAGTACTTACCATCCTTATCCTTCTTGAAGTAGCGGCTGTTCTGGAGAT
The DNA here is from genome assembly GCA_964446095.1 of uncultured Candidatus Saccharibacteria bacterium. Classification (GTDB taxonomy): domain Bacteria; phylum Patescibacteriota; class Minisyncoccia; order Phycocordibacterales; family UBA12445; genus JACQCV01. The sequence goes on along the minus strand of CAYUNB010000032.1, from coordinate 4,318 downwards.
TTACTAAAACTGTATTCTCCTTCACGTAGCGTTCGCGGAGTACCTTCTTCAATATATCCTCCTTAGTCTGAGGGCCATCCTTAGCGATAATCATCTTGATGATGTCGCGGACATTGCCTCGCTCATAGCCCCACTTAGAGAGAGCGTAGAGACCGCGGCCGACAAGTACGAAACGCTTATCCTTGATAAGTTCGTTGTGGCAGGTGGCAACATTCGCCTCTTTGCCGAATACCTTCTGAATAGCCTTAGCGACCTCTTCGAAGTGCATAGGAGAACCGTGGCGGCGGAGAATCAAGTAAGCCAGGTCCCTGATGCCGCGAGTCTTGATGTTCGGAGACTGAGCAACGCCCCACTCGCCGAGAGAGTTCTTATCAACCTTCTTAGAAATAGCTAACCAGCGGCGAGCCAGCTCTTCATCGCGGGCGTCCTTGCTAATATGCTTGAGATGATCAAACAACTTAATTATCATTTCGTTCTCGGAAATGAGATCCTCTTCCGAGAGGGATTTGTAGAGGCTTTTGAGAGACTCCTCCACCTTCTTGGTCATGTCGGGATCAACTGTCCAGCGGTGCTTGAAGTCGTCGTCCTCCTTCAGCCTGTCGAACTCCTCGCCGAGCACCAGGAAGAAATTGACATGGTTCTGGAAGTGCTTGTCCTTAGAGATATGCTCGAGGAAGTCCTGTTCGTGGACAATGCCGCCGTAATCATGCATCAGCTGCTTCAGCTCCTCGAATACTGACTTATAGTGCTCGTAGACAGGAGACTTCCTTATCGACGAAAGAGCAGAGTTCTCGATCTGCCTTACGCGCTCTCTGGTAATCTTATAGCTCTTACCGATGGCCTCGAGGGTCATCTTAGGAACCTCCTCATCAAGGCCGAAGCGCTTCTTAAGCACGCTCTTGGACCTCTCTGGAAGGACGGCCAAGAAGCTCTTGGTCACCTTGCTCGGGTTAAATGATAATTTGTTTGTTTTTGCCATATATTTGTTCTAACATTTTACTGTTTTAAAGTCAATAGATAATGTCAAGATACGATATTTATCAGTTTATTCTTGACCACTATAACCCGTTTCGGCTCCTGGCCAGCCAGCCACTTCTTCACATTTTCCCTTTGTAACACAAGGGTTTTAAGCTCATCATCACTGATGCCAGCAGGCGCCTCGATGAAGTCGCGGATCTTGCTATTAACCTGGATGACAAACTTAATTTTACCCCCCGACTTGTGTTGTAATTTGTACTCCGGCCAAGCGGAAAGGTGAATGGATTTTTTATTACCAAGCATCGCAAAGAGCTCTTCGGTGATATGCGGAGCGAACGGGGCGAGCAGGATAAGATATCTTTCGTAGTAATCTCTGGAGATCACCTCGTGCTTCTCGAACTCATTCTGCATGATCATCATGGCGCTGATGGCGGTGTTGAATTTCATCTCCTCGATGTCCTCGCCTACCTTCTTGATGGTCTGATTAAGAAGCGCCGAGATCAAGTCGTTCTCGAAACGGCCATCGCTCGATACCTTATCGAAAGTGCGCCAGACGCGCTCCAAGAAGCGCCGCGAACCCGCCACGCTATCAGTATTCCAAGCGATAGCTTCACTAAAGGGACCCATGAACATCTCATAGACGCGGAGAGTATCAGCACCGAGGGCATGCACCACCGTATCGGGATTGACGACATTACCCTTGGACTTGGACATCTTCTCTCCGCCCGCAGCCAGAATAAGTCCGTGAGAGGTGCGCTTCTGATACGGTTCAGCGGTCGGCACCGCGCCGATATCGTAGAGAAACTTGTGCCAGAAGCGCGAATAAAGCAGATGAAGGGTCGTATGCTCCATGCCGCCGTTGTACCAGTCGACTGGCATCCAATATTTCAGCTTCTTCTTGTCGGCGAAAGCTTTCTTATTCTTAGGATCGATATAGCGCAAGAAGTACCAGGAGGAACCCGCCCAGTTGGGCATAGTATCGGTCTCGCGCTTGGCAGGACCATTGCACTTGGGGCATTTAACATTGACCCACTTCTTGACAGCAGCTAGTGGCGACTCCCCTGTTTCGGTCGGCTTGTAATTTTTAACATTCGGAAGCTTGAGGGGCAGATCCTTCTCTTTCAAAGGAACAACTCCGCACGTATCGCAGAGGATTACCGGTATAGGTTCGCCCCAGTAGCGCTGGCGGGAGAAGACCCAGTCGCGGAGTTTGTAAGTGGTCTTAACTTCGCCCTCGACAAACTCCACAATTCTATCTTTAACATTCTCTGAAGACAGGCCGTTGAACTGGGCAGAGTTAACCATCGTACCGTGCCCGACGAAGAGCTCCGGCTTGATCTCGAGCTGTCCCTTGGGAACTATAACTGGGGTAATCTCTAAATGAAACTTTTTAGCAAACTCAAAGTCGCGGGCATCGTGAGCTGGCACGGCCATAATAGCGCCAGTACCGTAATGAGCCAGGACATAGTCGGCAACGAAGATCGGAATCTCTTTGCCTGTAGCCGGGTTAACCGCCATTACACCTTCGACTCTTACGCCGGTCTTCTCCTTACCCTCAGCTGTGCGTTCGATCTCGGTTTTAGACTTTGTAGCCTGGACATAATCTATAACCTCCTGCTTATTAATAAGAACATCATGATTAGCATCAGTTGCAAGCGTCACCCAAAGATGTTCAGGCGAAAGCACTATGTAAGTCGCACCGAAAATAGTCTCTGGACGAGTAGTGAAAACCTTGAGCGCGGCGCGTTCACCGTTCGGTCCGCGATTATCGTTCTGCTTCGGATCTTTTTTAAAATCGAGAGGGAAGGAAATCTCCGCTCCCTCGCTCCTGCCTATCCAGTTTCTCTGCTGAACTTTGATCTTCGGCAGATAGTCCACGAGATCGAGATCCTTATCAAGCCTGTCTGCATACTTAGTGATACGGAGCATCCACTGCTCCTTCTCTCGCTTGTCAGTCTCTGAGCCGCAGCGCTCGCAGCGGCCGTCTATCACCTCCTCATTAGCGAGGCCGATCTTGCAGGAGATGCACCAGTTGACCGGCATCTTCCTCTTGTAGGCCAACCCCTTCTTCAGAAGCTCTAGGAATATCCATTGCGTCCATCTGTAATACTCCGGTGAGGAAGTGTTAATCTCCCGATCCCAGTCGAAGGAGAATCCGCCCTCCTTGAGCTGGCGGCGGAAAGTATCGATGTTCCTCTTGGTTATTATCGAAGGGTGAATGCCAGTCTTGATAGCATAGTTCTCGGCAGGCAGGCCGAAGGCATCCCAACCGATCGGATAGAGCACGTTGAAGCCCTCCATGCGGCGCTTCCTGGAGATGATGTCCATGGCGGTGTTGCTCCTGATGTGGCCGACATGCAGACCTTCGCCAGATGGATATGGAAATTCGATCAGCGCATAGAACTTCGGCTTCTTAGACTTATCATTAGCCTTATAGATACCGGACTTAGCCCAAATCTTCTGCCACTTTTTTTCTATCTTCTTATGATCATAAGCCGGAGTCGGCTTTGGAGTTTTAGATTTCATGATATTTAAACTACAACATTTACTGAATTATATCAAATTAGGTAGATAGCAAAAATTGAAGCGATAATATAGAATAAAAAAATGTTAAATGAAAAAGCCGTACAATATTTCAAAGATAATTACGAAGGGTTTTTAGAAGATCTTAAGGGGCTCGTGCGAATCCCGAGCGTCTCGGCCGCAGGCTTCGACCGGAAGCACGTGGCAGATTCAGCCGAGGCAGTAGCGCACCTCATGCGCGAGGCTGGACTCAAGAACGTCGAGACCTTTGAAGTCAATGCTGGCCACCCATATGTCTATGGCGAGTGGCTCGGCGCACCGGACAAGCCGACAATCCTCCTCTATGCCCACCATGACGTGCAGCCACCAGGCGACTTGGAGTCATGGCAGACAGAGCCCTTCGAACCAATCCTGAATGGCGACCGCCTCTACGGCCGCGGCGCAGCCGACGATAAGGCCGGTGTTATGTCAGCCATTGCAGCAGTCGCCTCATATTTGAGATCCTCCGGCGAACTGCCGATAAATGTGAAGATCCTGATCGAAGGCGAAGAGGAGATCGGTTCGGAAAATTTAACCCACCTCCTTGCACAGTACCGCGACAAGATGATGGCTGACTTCATCGTCCTCTCCGATACTGCCAACTATGATATCGGCATCCCAGCTATCACCACGCAGCTCCGCGGTCTCGTTGGAGCAGATATTACTGCTTCCGCCCTGACCCAGCCGATCCACTCCGGCCAGATGGGTGGCCCCATTCCTGACCCGGTGCAAGCGCTGGCCAAGATCATCGCTAAGATGACAGATGATGAGGGCAAGA
>CAYUNB010000031.1:0-8625 GCA_964446095.1 uncultured Candidatus Saccharibacteria bacterium | reverse complement strand
TGGTAGTGGGTTTTAATTTCTTTAAGTTCATGCATACTTAAATGGAAATTATATATTTTTCGTATGGCGTCCACTTATATCCGAGCAGGCTCATGATAAGCTCGGCGGCGAGTTCTGTTGTTTTCTCCTTAATATCCTTACTGGGATTCACTTCGACTAAGTCTATGGATTTAATGTTTAATGTCGAGAGGATCTCGGTAATATATCTGACCTCTCGATAGGTGAGTCCGCCTTTATTTATGATTCCTGTTCCGGGCGCCTCCGAGACGTCGACAGCGTCTATGTCTAGGCTCACATGCACAGGCTTCCGTCCGGCAAATTTAATAACCCTCTTCATGATCTGGCCGATTCCTTCGGCCACGATATCCCGTACGCCGTAATTTTTTATTTTATGATCTGCTAAGTATCTGTCTTCGCCTCGGTCTATGTCTTTAGCCCCGAGCAGAACTACTTCGGAATATTTATACTTCGGCAGCTGATAGTCGTCATAGAGAGAGTCGCCGAGCACCGTCGCCAAGGACATGCCGTGCATATTGCCGGAGGGCGAGGTCTCCGGGCTGTGGCAGTCGGGATGAGCGTCGATGTAGATTATGACTGCATCCGAGTCGACACTCTTGCTGCCAAACATCGAGCCGATCGAGATAGAGTGGTCGCCGCCAAGAGTGAGGACGATGTCATCTTTACCCTTCGAGCCGGTTGCTATGTTGTAAATTTGGCGGTTAAGTTCCGTCAGTTTAGCGTGATTTCTTACTCGCTCTTTCGATTGCGGCGTTTCGCCCCTTACTATCGGGGCCTTCAGGAGTCTGTGGCCGATCTCATATTCGTGTAGAGCGGGGGAGAGTGTCTTTAAAATCTTATCCGGTGCCAGCTCGCTGCCGATATTGTCGCTGCCTAAACTCGTGCCGGCCTTGAGGATTTTAAGCATGGTTTTGTAAGCTTGCAAGTTCCTCCTTAACCACGTTCCTATCATCCCATGGTATCGTCTTGCCGCCGATGATCATCGACTGTTCGCTGCCCTTGCCGGTGATAAGCACGAGGTCGGCATCTCCGGCCAGTTGAAGCGCCTTCCTGATACCTTCGCGCCGGTCTTCGATGAGGAAGAGATTGCTATCGCGGATCTTGCCTTCAGCTTCGACGGCTTTGGCCACATCTTCGATGATCTCCTTCGGATCATCGTCATACGGATCAACATCCGACACGATCACATAATCGGCAATGCGCCCGGCAAGCCGGCCCATGTCGCCGCGCTTGCCCTTATCTCGGCCGCCTCCTTCGGCACCGAGCAATAAGATAATTTTTCCATGACTTTCTCTAATCATGACCTTGGCGATGCTTAACAACCCTTCCATACTCTCTTTCTGATGCGCATAGTCGACATAGACCTTGAAATTCTGCCCGGCTGCGATTGCTTCCATGCGGCCGGGAATATTTTTGATAGCTGAGAGCCCGGCAGCTATTGTACCCGGAGCTACGCTAAGATCGAGACAGAGCGCGATAGCGGGCAGCGCATTCTCTACATTAAACTCGCCGGGAATTTTCAGTTCGTAACTCTGTCCGTTGACGCTGAACGTTGAGCCCGTACCGGAAGCCTTTATATTCATGGCCCTCACCTCTGCTGGCGGCACTGTGCCGCAGGTTATCTTCTTGTCCGCCTCAAATGAGAGGAAGTAGCTGGAGTAGGGGTTGTCGATGTTGGCGATGATTACCTTAGGAATATTCTTGCCGTCTATGGTTTTAACTCCGCCCTGCTTCAATGCGGCAAAGAGCTTGCCCTTAGCCTGCTTATACTCCTCAAAGTTATTGTTGTGCGAGGCCAGGTGCTCTGGGTAGAGATTAGTGAAGATGGCATAGTCGTAGTCGATGCCGACGTGCCGCCACTGCTTGATGCCTTCGGATGTCGTCTCGATAATGGCGAATTTGCAGCCGGCTTCGGCCATCTCTTGGAGCAGCTTCTGCAGGGCGAAGCGGCCGGGCATGGTCATGTGGTAGCTATTCGGATACTCTGCTTCGCCGATGCGGATAGCGGCCGTGCTGATGATGCCGGTTTTGAAGCCCGCTGTCTGGAGGCAGGACCAGATGAGATTAGCTGCCGAACTCTTGCCTTTAGTGCCGGTGATGCCGATAACGACCATCTTCTCCGAGGGGTTGCCGTAGTAGCTGCTGGCGAGCCTGGCGAGAATCAGGTGGTAGTAGGAGAGCCAACCGGCGGGCAGAAACTTCTTGATAAATTTTTTAATTGAAGAGAGCATCTTATTTTTTGCGCCCTAAAATCTTCAACGCCTCCTTAACTCTGTCTCCAACCTTAGTGATAGCGGGGTCGATCTTCTGCAAAGCTTCTCTAGCTTCAGCAGCTGAGTAGCCGAGCGAGCGGATAGCTTCCATAGCGTCGGACTCTTCGCGAAGGCTGCTTGAGTCTTCTCCGTCTGCAATAGCTGCAAACTTATGCTTAAGCTCAAGCACGATCTTCTCGGCGTTCTTCTTGCCGATGCCGGAGACTTGCGTCAGGTAGGAGGTGTCGCGAGAGCGGAGCGCTTTCTTGAGCGTCTCGACTGGGGCGACGGAGAGGATGGCTATTGCCTTCTTCGGTCCGATACCAGAGATGGAGATGAGCAGTTCGAAAAAGTTGAGTTCGTCTTTGTTAAGGAAGCCATACAGGTCGAGGGCGTCATCTTTAACAGATAGGTATGTCCAGAATGACACCTCTCCTGATTTGTCCGCTAGGCTAATTAAGTCGGTATCGGTTAAGAAAACTCTATACCCCACACCAGATACATCCAAGACCACCGACTTCTCATCTGTGTGCCAAATTTTACCTCGGAGTCTGGAAATCATGATTTAATCATACAGATATTGCAAATTTTTGAAAGTAGTGTATAGTGTTACAACATAATTAAATTGTATGCCAATAACATCATCAGCTAAGAAGGCGGTCAGGAATTCAGCCAACAAGCGCGTTTTCAACCTCCGCAAGGCTTCTAAGATGAAGTCCGTGATCAAGGAGTTGAAGCACTTGGTCGCCGAGAAGAAGGCCAAGGAAGCTATGGCACTTTTGCCACAGGCTTATAAGGCTATCGATAAGGCCTCTAAGATGGGCGGTATAATCAAGAAGAATAATGCTGCCAGGAAGAAGTCCCGACTCGTCGCTGCGATCAAAGCCATCTCTAAATAATTAAAAACAGCCCCGATAAGCGGGCTGTTTTTAATTTGACCTTTAGGGCCTAATGGGTTAGGATTTGTTAACTATCGCTTCCGTCGTTCAATGGATAGGACATCAGCTTGCGGAGCTGACGATCGTGGTTCGATTCCACGCGGGAGCACTAATGAGCGAAGCGAATTAGGTAACGCGTGGAATCGAACCCAAAGGGGGTCGGGGAAAAGTATTTTCCCCGTGGAGGAAGGATTGGGAAAACCGTGGGTTTCCCAGCTGGTTCGATAGCGAAGCGTCCACGCGGGAGCACAGATGAGTGAAGTGTAACTACTGAATGGTTATAGGAGTATCACTCCCTGTCCAGACACCGTCAGAGGGTCGGTAAATCTGGACCTTATAATTTCCGCCGACTGGGAAGCCGCTTCCAACCTGGAAAGTCAGTGTCTGGCCGTCAGGGGAGATGGAGAGGATTTTAGTAAGGTTAGAGTTAAATCCGGCAGCGCCGGTAACAAATCTGACATACACAGTGCCGGTAAGATTAGAACCGGTGACTGTTACTATGTCTCCAGTCTTTACAGTTGTAGGTGAGACAGAGGAGATTGTGAGTGGTCCGACCGGGGTGGCTGGAGGCGCCACTGTAATAGTTAGCGGTACGGAATTGCTGTATCCGTGGATACCGCCTACTGAGATTTGATATGTTCCGGAGGAAACACTGCTAGGTATCTCGAATGTCATCGTCTGACTATCAATCAAGTTTGTGTTGGGAGCGCTCTGACTACCGTTATTGGCGTCCCTTAGATTTACAAAGAGCGTGGTTGATTGTCCAACTATAGACTTAGGATTACCGGCGAAGTTCGATCCCTTTACAGTTATGATGTCTCCGGGTTTACCAGAGGTAGCTGAAATGGAGGAGACGACAGGTGCAGAGCTGACCACATTGAAGGCTAGGGCAGTGGTAACTCTCGGGCTGAATGGCTGGCCGGTCGGATCTAATAGTTCTATGTATTCAGTGTAGCTTCCAGGCTGTAGACCGGGACTGAATGAGAATGTTGCCGGCGCGAAATTCATTGTCGCGTTGTTGGTATAACCTATTGCGGAAGGGAGGGCATCCGGGGTTGGTGATACAGGGCTGCCTGTCCCAATCCACCCCCTGAAGTGTACCGGATAAGCAAGCCCGCTAATATTGAAGTTCATAGTTACCTTCTGGCCACTCTGAAGGCTTACTCCTTGCTCTGGAGATGTGACTGAAATTGTTGGCATAGGTGCTGCTACATTTTGACTGATGACGGTGACTTTGGTACCCAGAGATGCGGTCTGATTGGGTATCGCACGACTGCCAGACGTCGGGCTGTAGACGAAGGTCGAATGCGCCCCGTCAGGAATACCCCACTGGAAGGTACTGCCGTTCGGTGTTGCCCCGGAGATGTCGCAGGCGAGCAGTATCGACCTAGTCCCGCCTTTCGGAATGATAAACCCTCGGCCGCTCCAGGTGAATGATTGTGTACCGACAGAGGATGGATTGAGGAAGTTAGTTAGCTGTTCACCCGCGACACCGGCCTGGTTGGCATAGAGGGCGCAGTTGGTCAGGGAGGTCATTGGACCGCTGCCATTGAGAGTCATGTTGAAATATTGAGGCTGATACCAGACATCTTCTCCCGAAGCAGTGGCGTCGAAGAAAGTATATGCGAAGATATATTTGGGAATGGTTGCGCCGACAGTGATTGACTGCGGGGTGCGCGGAGTTATGTCGCTGACGATAATGCTAAGCGGAGTCGCGAGAGTGAAGCTGACCTCATTGCTACTCTGGCCCGCGGCACTGACACTTATCTGATAAGTGCCTGACGAAAGCGTGGAGGCATTGAATATATCTGCGAACTTGAAGGTTAGAGTATTATCGGCCGTTAGATGAAGTGAGGAAGCATTAGACGCTATCGGCAATGAGGTAACATTTTGGCCGTTCAGTTTTATATTCAGTGTGCCTAGGCCGTCGAAGCCGGCTCCCTTTAGTATTATGGCCGTATCAGGTGTCCCTTGCGAAGGTGAGATGGAGGAGATGGAGGGCGGGGATACGGATACTGGCTCGTTAGAATTAAATGTCGCGGTTACAGTTTGGTCGGAGTTCAGAGTAAATGTACAGGATGATCCTCCTGGCAAGGCTGTCTTATTAACGCAGGCGGCTCCGCCCCAGCCGCCGAAGTTCGAACCAGCAGAGGGTGTGGCTGTCAGAGTAACTGGCGTGCCGTTAACCAAGGCTTTAGTGCACTGGCCTCCGCAGTCGATGTCCCCAGTTGCGAGGTTAATGGTGCTAGACACCTTACCCGCACCGCTGCCTAAGTTAATCACTTTAAGTTGGTAAGATGTCGATGCGGTAACAGTGAACGTTTGAGTGAAGGTTGTTCCTTGGTATACGGTGCTCCCTTTATAAGATTGGAACTGCATTCCATATGTTCCCGGAGGAACGGAAGCAGGAACTGTGAATTGGATTTTGTTGTCGTCTGTAGTTTTTGCGTAAGAGTTGTAACAAGCACCATTAACCAAGAAACATAAACTATCTTGATAGTAGGAGTAGCTTTTAGCATCTGCGAATCCTGTGCCAGTTAGCGTGACAGTTATACCTGCCGGGCCAGATGCCGGTGTTATGGATGTTACAGTAACAGTCGGCTTCCGGCATGTTCCTCTGCTGCCGACAGCCTGAAGGAAGCCGGTCGGCTGGGTGGCCACGAGTCCTGGGCAGCAGACGGCGGTGTTGGTGGGTGAGACCGCGCCTAGTGGTTGTCCCTCTGGAACACAGGACGGAGCTGTGGGTGTCGGTGCAAGAGACGGACCGTTTAGATCCTCTCCAGTTATAGCATCAAATATTTTTGTCCAGCCGCTCGGCAGTAGTAGCTTGGTCGAATAGACAAGACGCAGTTCTAGAGCACCACCGCGTTCTAGAAGACGAGGCGTGAGAATTGTGCTTAGGTCCTTAGACTGGATCTGCGCTGTGGTGGATATATTAGCAGGAGAGCCACCCCTGCCAGCGCCTGAACAACCTCCTCCGTTCAGAGTCGGGTCGCAAGGCATTTTAGTAGTATAGGTTGTATATGTATAGTTAGTTCCGATGAATTTCTTCTCAATATCGCCTTTAGTTATCGCAGGAGTTGTTGGCAATGTCGCTTGAGGCCAGAAGTGATGTTGTATGAATGCTGTAACCTGGAAGTTTGGTATTGTGCGGGGACTCTTGAAGACTTCAAGTGGTATTTCGTAACTATTATTGAAGAGTCCGCTTGTCGCGCCATTACTGAAGGAAGACGAAGAAGATGTGTTGTTGAATTTTTGTACTGCAAATAGTCTGGTCTCTGGGCCGAAGGTTGTGTATACGAAGTTGAAGTTGGCCGGATCATCTATGCCGAACAGATCAGCATTATTTCTAACTAAGGTCTGCCACTTATCTTTCTCTGCAGTTGTAACAGTGTATTGGGTATTTTGCTGTTGTGCGGCGAAGGCGGGGTCGGATGTGGTAGCTTCTTGGATGAAACCGAATTTATCAAACGTTACACCCCAGTTACTGCCGTTCCGCTGTACGAACAGATTCTTAAGTTCTTTGAGTCTTGCGTCTGACACCGGCAAATATCTTGTCGGGTATCCAGCTGGTGCTGATAAGAGCACCGCGGCAGTATTATTGCTTTTTGCTATGTAGGTGCCAGCTACTGCAGCTATAAATAAACCGACGATGATCGCCGGGATGAAGATGAACCCTCGGTTTTTATTTTTCATAAATTTTAGTAATAAATTTTATTTAAAATCCCATCCACTCCAGCGCCTTGTCCAGGAGATTCTTGTGCACCTCGCGCTCGGGCAGGTACTTGCGAAGTTCTAAACGGATCGTCTCGGCATCGATGCCGCGGATCGGCACGATGAGGTGGGGGAGGACGTTCCGGTCGCTTAAGAGGATGATCTCGTTCTTACCGTTTTCGTTGTCGATCCAGAATGAGTGGAGGTTTTTATAAGGAAAAAAGTCGTGGCGGATCTGTACCCCGCGGGTACCGACAGAGAAGTCGATCCACTCCGGTTTCTTGGCCATATGGATTATGATCGAGGCAGTAGAAACGACGCAGAAGATAGAGAAGAGGGGATTGCCGAGGAAGAGCGAAGCGATGGCGGCCGAGATGCCGATAACGATAACAGAGATATACCAATCAGTCGCGCGCTCTGGCAGCTCGTGATCCGGCGCTTGCCACTCTATTATCTTGAAGTCTTCCATTTAATATAATTTTACCACAAGCTAAAAAACCAAAAAAGCAAAAGCCCCGATCGTAATCGGGGCTTTTGCTAAAAATCAACCTCACTATCTTTCCACTAGGGCTAGATGAAGCACCACATATAGAATTACTGGTTTTGATGCAGAACGAGGAGCGAATGAGGCTTGCAGCGAAGCTGTACGGTTAGTACTGCGAGTTGCAAACGTAGTTCGCGACAAAGTTATGCGCCAAAACCAGAAATTCTATTAGGTTGCTGACGGGTCAGGGAGCTAGTTACTCTCGCCGCACTCCTGATAGTTCGGTATGTTCAAAGAACTCTGGAGATATTTTATTACTTTTTACTTTTTCTGCAAGGCGTGATAATCTCCGCTTTAGAAAACATTGACGGAGCACGGAGGTGATAACGCTGTGAAGCAGTATCCTCGGCTCTCGCTCGCCAGAGGCACGCCCTTCGACCCGACTCCGCATATTGGCTCTAAGAGCTATCGGGTAATACCTTGGCATATAGACGGGCGCATAGCGCTTTACGACGAGATCGACTTCTCCAAGGTGCTCTTCGAGACCTGCCTCAAGCCTGAGGACCAGGGTGCGGGGCGTGGAGGGGTAAAGCTGCGGCGCCTTGAGGCATCGCGAAATATTCTGCTCGACGCCCGCGTCATGATGGCGCTCTGGAACGAAGACGGCTATGCCACGCTCGAGTGGATCTACAAGTGGTACCACGATCCGACAAGCACGGAGTTTCATATCGACTTCTTCGGGACGGTGATCGAGGCCGGCGGCGGGAAGCGATATGCGCCCTCGATATATCGCTCGCGCTGGGGCTGGTTCCAAGACTGCCGCTGGCTCGAACTTGAGTTCGATAAGAACGACATCGTGCCAGTGCTCGTGCCGCATATCAAACTTGTCTCTAAAAGATGATGTAGATACCGTCTGTTTAAATCAGGCGGTTTTTATTTGTGTGATATAATCTCTGCATGAATCATGAAGTTGAGGCGATAAAGAAATATGTCCGCGCAGCCAACTACCTCTCGGCGGCGCAGATCTACTTGCAGGATAATTTCATGTCGGAGCGCAAGCTCCGTTTCGACGACATTAAGCCGCGCCTCTTGGGCCACTGGGGCACGTGCCCGGGAATAAACTTCCTGTATGCCAATCTGAATAACTTGATCAGAAAGACTCGTGCCGAGATGATCTTCGTGCTCGGGCCCGGCCACGGCTTCCCGGCGATACAGGCGA
>CAYUNB010000030.1:0-8636 GCA_964446095.1 uncultured Candidatus Saccharibacteria bacterium | reverse complement strand
ACCGTTATCTCTATTGTTGCTCTCGGCTTCACGGTCTATATGCTTTTAGACCGCCTTTTCTTCTTCCACTCGCACGAGGAGGACGAAGAGCGGCACGGCTCGGCCAGTGTGAGGGGTATACTCGGGGCCGGCAGTCTTTCCTTCCATAGCTTCCTTGATGGTGTTGCCATTGGTCTGGCCTTCCAAGCTTCGGCCTCAATCGGCGCGATAGTTTCGGTGGCCGTGTTGGTTCATGATTTTTCGGACGGTATTAATACTGTGAATCTGATTCTTAAGAACCGCGGCAGCAGCTGGCAGGCGATGCGCTGGCTCGCGGTGGATGCCCTTGCCCCTGTTGTCGGCGTCTTCTCGACACTTCTCTTTACGCTGCCGGAGACATCGCTCGGCTTGGTCTTGGCTGCCTTCGCCGGCTTCTTTCTGTACATTGGCGCTAGCGATCTCTTGCCTGAGAGCCATCACGGCCATCCTACTATCTGGACCACATTCTCAACTGTGCTTGGCATAGCGGTGCTCTATACGGTTATTCACTTAGCCAGTTTCTAAAGCCTCTCTGCGTATACGGAGATCGAGCGGCGTTTGGCGGCGTGGCCCTTTTCGTCACGGTGTCTATGGGAGCGGAGCATCTTGTGAATCCGGAAATATTTATTAAGCATCGTCTCGATTTCGGCTTCGGTGAAGACGTGTTCAGCTACGCCGATCTTCGGGTGGATATACGAACCTTTCTCTTCGGCTGGATTCTCTCTGATTAAGCGTTTAGCATGAGCATCCTCATCTTGCAGGAAGGTTTTAAGATATAACCAGCCGCCCGGCTTCAGCACTCGGGCAATCTCGGCATACAGTGCTTCTCGTTCGCCGAAGTTCAAGAAATGCGAGGTCATCATATCGAGCACGAGGTCTTCTGACTCATCCGGAATATTGAGCGGTCCGACTATTGAGCGAGCTTCATACTTGAGCGGCAGTTCGCGGCTTAGTTCGTTTGCCTGCTTAACAGCTTCGCTCGAGATGTCATAACCGATTCCGCTTACTCCATACTCTCGGCTCAAGTAGATCAGGTTGCGTCCGTTGCCACAGCCAAGGTCGAGGACCTTAGAATGGTTGGTAAGCCCGCCAAAGGGTGCATTTCGCTCAATCCACTTGGCGAAGCCGGCGAGATCTTCGCTCGGACGATTAGAAAGTGCCAAGTGACTAGACTTGCTGCCGTACTCCTTGTCCCAGAAGGCTTTTCCCGTTTTTTTAACGTTTCGATTGTTCATAAGGGATATATATTATATACTCTCTCATATATTATGACAGATGGAAAGACCTATATTTATGGGCGCCACGCGCTTGTAGAGGCGCTCCAGAATTCGCCTAAATCTCTCAAAAAGATATTTTTGATGCCGCAGTTTGCCGATGCTGAGTTGATGCAGCTTATCAAGCAGGCCGGCGTGCCAGTTGCGAACATTGCTGACGGCAAGAATCCACACGGGGCTGATAGTTCCAAGGTGCGGCAGGGGATTATAGGCCTCATTGCTCCGGAAGGCATGCTTAAAAATTTTAAAGATTTTGTCGAAGGCTTAAAACCGACTCCCGATACCTGTCTAGTACTTCTCGACGAGCTGCAGGACCCACACAACTTCGGCGCGATCATCCGCTCCGCTGCCGCTCTTGGTGTTTCGGGCATTTTGGTTCCGGAGCATAATCAGGTGCAGATCACGAGTGCTGTAGTTAAGGTCTCGGCTGGCATGGCCTTCCGAATGCCGCTCATTTCCGTACCGAACGTTAACTCAGCCCTGCGAGACTTGAAGAAGGCCGGCTTCTGGATCTACGGCATGGATGGCACAGCTACTCATAGTTTGTCTGAAGAAAAGTTCGATGCGCCGGCTGTATTCGTGATGGGTAATGAAGGCACCGGCATCCGTCAGAAGACGCTCGAGCTCTGTGATATCTTACTCGCTATACCGATGCATCCGCGCACCGAGTCGATGAACGTGGCCGCTTCCGCCGCCGTCACTCTCTATGCCTGGAGCCGCCAGCATCCGGAAGCCTTAAAATAGTATGATCAATAGATTTTCAACCGATTTAAAAGAACAGAAGATATACGCCAACGGCTACGAGCTGGCCACAGTCATGGGTATGGATCGCGATAGCAACGGTCATCGGGTTTACGATTATCCGGAGAGTGAGGAGAAGCTGGCGGCGATACTTGCAGACCCGAAGCTCATGACCGATGTGTATAAGATCTCTAAGCTCGAACCAGCTGTTCGCGACACGATACTCAAGTTGTATGAATCGCCGATGAAGATCACTGAGTATAACGGCGTGAAGCTCCACTTCGAACAGGGCCGCTACAAGAGCGTCTGGGGGCCGAATATCGATACTCTTCTTTTCTGCCGGGCCGTTAATAAGTTGAATGCTAAACGTTTCAAAGGCAAAGATGTTATCGAGATCGGCCCGGGCTCGGGCTTCATCTCCAAATACTTGCTGGAGAAGTTTCCGGAGATTAGTTCGATGACGCTGGTTGATATCAACCCCTACGCTATTGAATCTTCGAAAGACAATATCAAGGATCTACGCGCCTCATTTATAGTAGGCGATGCTGTGGAATATCTAGAAGGCCGGAAGTTTGATATCCTGGTCTGCAATCCGCCCTACATCCCGCGGCCGGGCAGTATCGACGATAATCCATATGAGGGAACTGGCCTGATCAAGCACCTCATAAAGAATTTCCGCCAGATTATCAATCCAGGAGGAATGATCATAACCAACCTTTCCAGCTTGTCTGATGAAGAGGTGAGAAAGGTTACTATCGACGCTGGCCTCAAGGAAAAGAAGCTCGACAAGATGACGGTGCCGCTTAAGGTATGCAACGTGCTCAACAATCGCGACTGGCTCGACTATCTTTTAGCTCACGGCTTGAAGAAAGAGCGGAAGAGCGGCTACGACTATCACCACACTATTACTATCAATACTATTTCAGATAAATAGATGAAGACGCTCTTCGTCTGTTCAGGCAATGTCTTCAGAAGCCAGATGGCGAAAGGCTTCTACGATATATATACGAAGGACGGCTCGAAGGCCGGGTCTTGCGGTACGCGAGTAGAGGAGATGGGCACGGCGGGCATTCCCGAAGCTCGGTCTACCGGCAACTCTCGAATATATGAGGCGACAAGGCGCCGATATCTCAGCCGAGTTGGTGACTCCGATCAGTAAGGAGCTTGTAGATAAGGCCGACCGCGTCATCGTCATGGCCGAGAAGGAGACCTGGCCGGACTACCTAAAAAATAATCCGAAGGTAACCTATTGGGATATCGCTGATATCAACGTCGCCACGCCTGAAGCGGTTGCCGAGGTGGGGGAGAAAGTGAGGACGAGAGTTAAGGAACTTCTTGATACTAAATAAGCCCACCAGGACTTCTTTATTTTTATGGGTCAATATAGGTTGCGTTCACCTGGAGTGCTATCCTGTCTTGTATGACACAGAAAGAGGCGCTGGATATTTTGAAGATGGGACACAATGTCTTCCTGACCGGTTCGGCCGGCAGCGGTAAGACCTACGTGCTCAATCAATATATCGAGTATCTGAATAAGCACGAGGTGCCTCTAGCTATAACCGCTTCCACCGGCATTGCCGCGACGCATATCGGCGGCATGACGATACACTCTTGGTCGGGACTTGGCGTGAAGGATAGCCTATCAGAGCGCGATATCGACGAGATCGAGAGCCGGCGTTATCTCTGGGATCGCTTCCAGGAGACGAAGGTGCTCATCATCGACGAAGTATCGATGCTCCACCACTTCAGGCTCGATATGGTCGAGCGGCTAGTGCGCTCAGTTAAGAGGAACGGCCTACCCTTCGGCGGCCTGCAAGTGATCCTCTGCGGCGACTTCTTCCAGCTGCCTCCAGTCTCTAGGGCTGGTGAGCCGGAAGCCCTCTTCGCTTATCGCTCGGAGGCCTGGCGCGAGATGCAGCTTAAGATCTGCTACTTGCATGAGCAGCACCGCCAGACGGACGATGCGCTGCTCTCTGTATTAAACGACATCCGCACCGATAATGTTAGCGAGAAGACGCTGAACCACTTGCGTTCGCGTTATAGTAAGCAAGCGGGTGCTCCAGATTCTACCAAGCTCTACACACACAACTTCGATGTCGACAATATTAATGTTAAGGAACTCTCCGAGATTGAGGCTCCAACCCATACTTACGAGATGACGAGCCGTGGCAATCCTAACCTAGTGATGACACTAAAGAAGAGCTGCTTGGCTCCGGAAACCCTTAACCTTAAAGAAGGTTCGCTGGTCATGTTCGTTAAGAATAATTATGAAGGAGGATACGTAAACGGAACATTGGGCAAGGTAGTCGGCTTCGAACCTACCGGGCCAGTCGTGGAAACCAAGAAGGGCAAGCGCATCACAGCCTCACCGGATAGCTGGGCCATAGAGGAGGAGGGGAAGGTGAAGGCCGAGATCACGCAGGTGCCGCTCCGTCTCGCTTGGGCGATCACTGTGCATAAGAGCCAGGGGATGAGTCTCGATGCTGTAGAGGTCGACCTCTCGAAGTCGTTCGAGAAGGGGATGGGTTATGTGGCGCTCTCACGTGCTCGGACGCTCAAGGGGCTCACGCTTCTCGGGCTTAATAAGACAGCCTTACAGGTGCACGATGAGGTACTGGAACTCGATAAGGAGTTTAATAGACAGTCTGACGATCTCTCGGAAGGGCTTGCCAATATGTCTCGACGCGATATAGAGGACTTGCAAGATAAATATTTATCCTCAGTTGCGCCGAAGGAGGGTAAGAAAAAGAAGAAGAAAGTGCCGACCATCGAGCAGACCTTGGTGCTGGTGGGAGAGAAGATGACTCTACCCGAGATGGCGAAGAAGAGAAATTTAACGGAAGGTACTATCATCAGTCATCTGGAGGAGTTAGTGGAGGCTGGCAAGCTGGAGCCGAATAAGGATCTTAAATATTTGAAGCCTGAATCCGCTCGTTTCTCTAAAATTGAAAAGGAGTTTAAGGGGGTGTATGAGAAGACTGGTCAGATGCCCCTCTCGCCTGTCCGCTCCGCCCTCGGCCGCGGCTTCAGCTACGAAGAGCTCCGCCTAGCCAGGCTTTTTATGGATCTAGAGAGTTGATATAATCGATATATGGAAAAAGCGAAGGGGATGCCTGGTCCAGATCGTCAGCCATTTAAAAATATAAATAAGCGTAAGGACTACGAAAGACTTAATGATATTTCCGGCTCTTTTTCTAGCTTTGTGGGCAGAGAGTTGGACATCAAGACCGCTGCCCGAGCCTTGGGCATGTCTCCGGACAATCAAGCAGAAGTTGCCAAATCAGCTAAGAAAGTTTTTGAAGATCTGAAGGATATTTACGGGATACCTGTTGCGGTGCGTGTCGTACCAGCTGAACGCTACGAGGGCGGGCCATTGGTTATACATACCTTAACGGATAAGATACAAGGCGTTCCGGTCTCGATGTCTCCTGGCAGTGTTGAAGATCTTATCGATAAGAAAGAATTCCCCGAAGCTGATAAGGAAAGATTTATTTCAGAACTGGACCAACTATTTTCTTCGCTCGCGCTCTATATTGCTGATAGGTGGAAGCGGCATGATTTCTTGTGGGATATATTTAGTACCAGGCAGTATATGTGGGGGCGTGTGGCGGTTGAAGGAAAAGAAGAAGAGAAATCTCACATTTATTTAGTGGACGTAGACCTTCATACTAACGCGAGTTATAACACTCCGGGTTATTATGCAGGCGATTACGAAAGGTTAATAGGCGAGATCCTGATTTTTGAGCGCAAGCTAGGTACGACCTTTAGTCAGGCTAGAGAAACTCTTAAGCAGACACCACTTTTATCAGAAGAACAGAAAAAATCTCTTAAGTTTATATAATTATCTTTATGAAGGGACCAGAGCAACCGAAGGATAAAGACGAATATACGCCGTTTAAAAATAAGGAGGAGTTTAGCGAGGGAAGATCTGAAAAGTTTGAACATTCTTCCGAGGGCGCCGGCATGATCTCTAGAGAAGAGCTGGTTGAGTTCTTGGCCAATGATCTTGGCACGGATCCTGAAGATTATAGTGGAACAGCGAAAGCACTTAAGAGTCTATTCGAAGAACTTAAAAATAAATACTCAATACCAATTGATGTTAAGGTTGTTGTTGCTAAAACTAAGTTCGATGATCGACAGATACACTTCTTGACTCATAAGATCGAGGGAGAGACTATTCCAGAGGAATCTGGCGAGGAGTTTATCGGACAGATGACTCCGGAAGAAAGGGCTAACTTTACTGAAGAAATGGATCGTCTGATGTCTGGCTTATCACGCTATGCGCTAGAAAATTATGGGAATAGCAGCTTTCTCTGGGATATTGCTGGTATGGCTCAGTATATGTGGGGGAAGAAGACATTGGAAGATGGCTCGCTAGAAAAGGATAAACACCTATATTTAGTGGATATTGAACCACATATGTTGGGCAAGATAGGCTCGCTGAAACGCGCTATGCACCATGAAAAATATTTTTTTAACGATTTAGTGGGGTCATTAGAGACATACGAAAATTTACTCAAATTCCGTTTTGTTAAAGCCAGAGAAAATATCAAGAAGCTTAGCGACGAGAGCGAGAGTGCGCGTAATACGTGGAGAATAACGGAGCTAGCAGATTAATCTTACACCTCTAGTAATTAAACATCTCGTAATGTATCTGCGAGGCGGGGATGCCGAGATCTTTTAGAGTTTTGAGCGTCATCGCCTCCATCATCGGCAAGGGACCGCATAGGAATATCTCGCGATCGCGGAAGTCGGGTACAAGGCGGGTGATCTTCTCGCTATCTATGTAGCCGGACTCGTAATCTGGGCTGGGGGAGTGAGAGAGTATATAGTGGCGGTTATTGACGAGCTGATCCAGCTCGCTCTTCAGAGCAATATCATCAACCGACCTGCAGGCGTAGAGAAGGGCCATGTCGCCGTTCTTTTTTGAGACGGACTCGATCATCGAGCGGATTGGCGTGATACCGATGCCGCCGGCGAGGAAGAGGTATTTGCTGCGGGCGGAAGAGGCTTCGGTGAAGCGGCCGAGAGGGCCTTCCACGAGCACTTTCGTACCAGGTTTCAAGTTGCGGATCTGATTGGTGAAGTCGCCGGAAGATTTTATCGATAGTCTGATATACTCGCCATTCGGCGCTGCTGAGAGGGAGAAGGGGTGAGGCTCCCACATCGAAGGGGTGAGGAAGCTGATGTTCACATACTGGCCGGCGTCGAACTTGAACTGCTCCATATTTCTGCCCTTAATGTAGACGGAGAAGACGTCCGGCGTCTCCTGCACTATCTTATCAATATAAAATCTGTGGCGGTTGTAGAGCACGAAGGGTTTGGCGAATCGGTAGATGAAGACAGTCAGGAAGACCGAGCAGTTTAATAGATACCAGTAGTAGAGAGCCGGTCCATAACTGACGACACCCTCCACTATCTGATGGCCGAAGACAAGCGCGATCGCCAGATACATGAAGAGGTGGAAGGCGTGCCAGATACCATAACGCATCTGCTTCCTGATGTATGGGAGAGCCATGATGCCGAGAATGAGGAAGATCGTGAGGCCTATGACCGCCTTAATCACCTGCGGCATTGCTAATATTGCCAAGTACTGGCTCCAGAGTGACATGCCAGACATCTCGGCGTAAGAAACGGTTATCAGTATTGGATGGATAACGAGGGTTGCCGCCAGGGTGTAGCCGATCTTGCGGTGCAGTTCGTTCAGCTTATCGAAGCCGTAGACCTTCTCGATGAGCGGCGCTCGGCTGATCAGCATAAGCTGGACCAGGATGAAGAACTGCAGCAAGAGCCCGGCTAAACGGCCGAGAGCCAGCAGTATACCGGCCTGACCGTTAGCTATTAGAACAGATGATCCAGTCCACCAGAAGTAGAGGATGATTGCCAGGTTGCCTATGAAGAGCAGCCAGACTAAGTTCTTTTTAGTTTGCCTATTCATTTTTGTTAGTTTCACTCGGGTATATTCCTCTCATCCCACGCATTAGCCGCGGCCAGCGCCCCGGCTCTGCTCTTCTCGCCCCGCCGCTCTGCGATGATTATATCATATCGCAGAGACCGTGCCGGCGGGTCTCCGAAAGGGGATTCGAGAAATATACCACTCGTTCAACTACTCCGAAACAGTCAGCGTGCCCTTCATGCCCATCTGGCGGTGTGAACCGACTGAACAGTAGTACTCGAAGCTGCCAACTCTATTGGCGACGAACTGGATAGTATCCTCCGCGCCAGCGACGATCATCTTGGTGAAGACACCGAAATCGTCGAGACGGAGGTCGTGATAGCCCTCAGCATTCTTGAAGGTGATCTTAACAGTGTCGCCCTTCTTGACGCTTATAGTATTTGGGGAGAAGGAGAAGTTAGCTCCTGTGACGGTGAACTCTTTTACCGGTCCCTGGCTGACTGTAGAGCTGTCTGTCGAGGTCGCTGCTGTAGTTGAGGCATTTTGTGCTGCCTGGTCGGCAACTGAAGTGGCTCCTGTATCTGTTGAAGAGGTTTGAGGTGCTATCGGAGCAGACTTCAAGGCGAAGATACCGCCGATTATTAATACTGCCGCTAGAAGAATGACGATTGCTTTGATCATTAGTTTTGATTATTTGCTACTGGTAA
>CAYUNB010000029.1:0-8982 GCA_964446095.1 uncultured Candidatus Saccharibacteria bacterium | reverse complement strand
ATTCCTCCTTGTTGTTACTTGCCTTTAACTATCGAGGCGGCGAAGGCGAACCCATGTCCCTTCGCCCACTTCGGTCTGTCAGAACCGTAACCAGTCAGACATTGACCTTCTTTATCTCGGGTGGAAGTTAGACGGCAATGATACGGCAGAGTGGAGCGGCAATCGGGAAAAGGTTCGTGCATCGTCATGACGTTCCAGAGACCAAGGTCTTCGAGGTCTTTATCACAGAGTGCCTCGCGTATCAGGCAAGCTACTTCAGCATTCGGGATACTAAAGTCGTGCTTCTCAGCAGTAGCAAAGACATGCCTTTCATGACATTCACTCTCGTGGAAAAAGGTTCCTGGAAAGATAGCAACTTCCGTCATGACATTATTCGTCGGCTTGAAGTGCGGAGAGTCGAGAGCATCAACACCGAAATATTCCAGGCTAAAACCCTTATTGAGAAGGCGTTTCTTCCACTCTGGGCCAGTTGTGCCGTCTGACGTAACAGACAGATAGATAATTCCATTCTTCTTGCGCCAACGCGGAACTTTGTCCTGGATATCCGAATCGCCGCGGATCAGCCGCCGAGCACCCTCAGCACCGCCGAGGCGCTTGCTGATGAGGAACCGCAGCTCCTCTGCCGAGAACTCTTCCAGCGGATCGTACTTTTTATTCTTTAGAATCAAAATTATCGCTGCCTCCTCTATCTTTATCAATGACCTAAGATACTCTTAAATATTAACACATTATGTATATTTTGGCAATAATTTAATTGGCCGAGCAGCCTAAAACAAAAGGCCCCTGCGCAGGGCCTTTTGTTTTTATTATTTAAGATTTATTTACTTCCTTGCCGCGATGATTTGGGTCTCGATGTTCTTAGGAACAACGGCGTATTCGAGGAATTCCATGGTGTAGCTGGCTCGGCCTTCGGTCATGGAGCGGAGTGCTGTAACATAGCCGAACATTTCAGACAGAGGCACCTTAGCCCTGACCACCTTAGCCTGGCCGCGATCCTCCATACCTTCGATCTGGCCGCGCTTGGAGCTTAAGTTGCCGGTAACATCGCCCATGAACTTCTCTGGAGTAACAACCTCGACCTTCATGATCGGCTCAAGAATAACAGGTCCAGCCTTCTTGCAAGCGTCCTGTACGCACATAGAGCCGGCGAGTTTGAAAGCCATTTCTGAAGAGTCAACATCGTGATAAGAACCGAAGGTCAAGTCGACAGAGATATCAACCATCTGGAAGCCAGCCAAGACTCCGCGGGCCAGGCCTTCCTTCACGCCCTTCTCAACGGCTGGGATGAACTCCTGCGGGATGACGCCACCCTTGATGGAGTTTACGAATTCATAACCCTCTTCGCGCTTAACATTCTTAGGGATCTTAGCACCCTCTTCAAGAACCTCGAGAGGTTTAACAGTAAGCACTACGTGACCATACTGACCGCGGCCGCCGGACTGCTTGATATATTTAGTCTCGGCCTCAGCAAGCTTAGTAATAGTCTCCTTGTAGGCTACCTGCGGCTTGCCGACATTGGCTTCAACGCCGAACTCACGCTTCATACGGTCAACGATGATATCAAGGTGGAGCTCGCCCATGCCTGAGATAATGGTCTCGAGGGTCTCCTCATCAGTCTTAATAACGAATGTCGGATCCTCATCGGAAAGACGCTTCAAAGCGAGACCCATCTTCTCCTGGTCAGCCTTAGTCTTAGGCTCGATACGGAGCGATACAACCGGCTTAGGGAAGACAATCCTCTCAAGGATAATCGGCTTAGACTCGTCGCAGAGGGTATCAGAGGTCTTGGTGCCCTTGAGGCCTACCATCGCGGCGATCTCGCCGGCAAAAACCTTCTTCACCTCCTCTCGGTCGTTGGCGTGCATGCGAAGAATACGGCCGACACGCTCCTTAGTGCCAGTGGTTGAGTTATATACATAAGAACCAGCCTCGATAGTACCTGAATAGACGCGGAAGAAGGTCAGCTGGCCGACGAATGGGTCCGCCTGGAGCTTGAAAGCGAGAGCAGAGAAAGGTGCATCGTCAGAAACAGCACGAGTGATCTCCTCGCCTGTTACTGGATCGAAGCCCTTAGGAGGAGGAATATCGAGCGGTGAAGGCAGGTAGTCGATGACGCCGTCGAGCACGAGCTGCACGCCCTTGTTCTTCAAAGCTGAACCGCAGAAGACAGGCACGAGCTTATTAGCGATAGTTGCCTTCCTAAGAACCTTCTTAAGAGTCTCGAGCGGGATCTCCTTGCCCTCCAAGTAGTCATTCATAAGCGTGTCGTCCTCGCCGACAATCTTCTCGATCAATTCGCCATGGTACTTCATAGCGGCGTGCTTCAAATCTTCAGGAATCTCAACCTCCTTAACTTCATTACCCATATCTCCCTCGAACATATAGCCCTTCATGCGGAGGAGGTCGATAACACCCTCGTGATTCTCCTCCTCGCCGATCGGAATCTGCATGCGGACGGCATTCTTGGTCAGCCTGTCGGTAATAGTCTTGAAGGAGTGCTCAAAGCTGCCGCCCATGCGGTCGAGCTTATTGATGAAGCAGATCCTCGGCACCTTGCCCTCGTCGGCATAGCGCCAGTTGGTCTCTGACTGCGGCTCTACGCCAGCCACGCCGTCGAAGACGACCACAGCGCCATCAAGTACGCGAAGCGACCTCTTAACCTCGACAGTGAAGTCGATGTGACCAGGGGTGTCGATGATATTGAAACGATGCTCGCGATCCTTATTGCCCTTGTCGTAAGTAGGCGTCCAGAAGGCAGTCGTCGCAGCAGCGGTGATAGTAATACCGCGCTCTCTCTCCTGCTCCATCCAGTCCATCACAGTATCACCCTCGTGCACTTCGCCGATCTTGTGCGAAACTCCAGTATAGAAAAGCACGCGCTCGGTCGTAGTAGTCTTACCAGCGTCGATGTGAGCGATGATACCTATATTTCGAACCTTCTCTATTGGAGTTGTACGTTCCACGTTAATTATTTAAAAATAAATTAATAATAATTACAAAACATGAAAATTTTCAGAGTTGGATGCAGAGCGAGGAAGAAACGAGGCTTACGACAAAGATGTACTAACAGTACATTGAGGAGTAAACGCAGTTTCTGACAAAGCTATGCGCCAACTATGGAAATTTTACCAGGCGAAGTGAGCAAATGCACGGTTAGCCTCAGCCATCTTGTGAGTATTATCGCGCTTCTTGATGGCTTCGCCCTCGTTCTTGCTGGCAGAGATAATCTCATTAGCAAGCTTGTCCTTCATCGGAGCGCCCTTCTTAGCGCGTGCAGCCATAACTATCCAGCGCATAGCGAGCGCTAAGCGTCTGTTAGGCTTAAGTTCGCGAGGTACCTGGTAGGTAGCACCGCCGATTCTCCTAGAGCGAACCTCCATGATAGGACCGACGTTCTGCATAGCGAGATCGAAAACTTCGATAGGATTCTTAACCTTGAGCTTCTCGCCGACCTCCTCAAGCGCATCGTAGACGATAGTGCGGGCAGTATTCTTCTTGCCCCTCTCCATAACATAGTTGATGAATTTCGAAAGGTCCTTCGAGTTATACACGAAGTCCGGGCCTACCATATTTCGATTTTTAACTTTTCGTCTCATGTATTGTTATTCTTATGCTGCTTTAGCCTTAGGCTTCTTCATACCGTACAAGCTGCGGCCCTTCCTGCGGCTCTCGACGCCAGCGGCATCGAGAACACCTCGGACGATGTGATAGCGAACGCCCGGGAGATCCTTAACCTTGCCGCCGCGAATGACGACTACTGAGTGCTCCTGGAGATTGTGGCCGATACCTGGAATATAGGCGGTCACTTCCATACCGTTAGTGAGCCTTACCCTAGCGATCTTACGAAGAGCGGAGTTAGGATTCTTAGGAGTGGTGGTCTTAACGCTCACGCAAACACCCCTCTTGAAGGAAGATGGGTAGTAAACAGGCATATTCTTCTTAGCATTGAAGCCCTTAGCGAGAGCAACCGTGCGAGACTTAACCTTCACGGGCTTCCTTGGCCTCTTGATCAATTGATTGATTGTTGACATGTGTAGCCGATACTATATATTTTTCTGCGAAAAAATGCAAGGGGTTTGACGCTTTTAGGCCGAATGTGTTAGCTTTTCATTAGATTTTGATGTTTTGACACCAAGAAAGGAAGGAGACCTACAATGTTGGTGGATCCTAATGTTGCGGTAATGATCGGCGGCTATCTTCTGGTGGCGGCCTGCATGTGCGGCTTTCTCTGGATGCTCGGCAAGCTCGAACTGAACAAGTGGGTTGCCGGCAAGCTCTCGAGCTATACCGGCCTGGCAGGCCGACTCAGCCTCTTCATGATGACCGTCAGCTTCTTTGGTATTCTTTTCATAGCCGCCGTGACGGTTCACGACCCGCCCCGCATGGCCAGGTATCTGAATAACATCTGTGTTCCGCTCTGGAACAACCTCCTGAACTACTAAGGAGTAAGGGTGGCTAAAGCGAAGTGGCGCGAAGTCATGGAGCGCGATCAAAAGTGGTATAAGGATAACCTCGATGAGCTGAAAAAACTTTATGATCAGAAATGGATCGCCATCAGCGACTGTAGAGTCGTAGAGTCAGACGATACTGAAGCTGGACTGTTGGAAAAGGTCCGAAATCTGAAATCTGCTTCTATCTACATCAGACAGGTTGACGCGCCACTGCCAGTCTACAACTTCCGAAGCCCTCGTCGAATAATTAGGTAACCTCAATCCCCCGCGCGGGGGATTTTTCTATTTTGCAGGCGCGAGTTAAGGCTATATAATTACGGCATGAGAACAGAAAATCCAGGTTTAGGCGGATTAAGCCTGCCAGAGGAGATTAATAATCCAGAAGTTGAACGCCTGATGAAGAGCGTCCTGCCGGAAGCCTTAAGCCAGCGGTACGGAGCCGGCTTCCCTCAGCCGGAAGATATAGCTGCCTTCCAGAAGCGTTACGGCTTCGATCTGCCGCTTATATTGCACGCAATAAGCAGGAATGGAGTTATGAATATGCCTCAGGATGAAGAGGGTTTGAAGATGCTGGCTGAAAATATCTTAGGCGTTAAGCTGAACCGAGAGAGAAGAGAGATTCTAGAGAAGGCTAAAATGGAACGAGAGGAAGAGGAAAGAATGAGGGAGAAAGCCAGCTTGCGCTATGAAACCAAACCGATATATACACCTGAAGAGCTTGAAAGGCACAGAATCGGCAAGGAGAAGCAGCAGGCTCTGGCCAGAGCTCATCGCGATAGGGGTTACCTTAGACAAATCTACACAGCTGTCGGTAAAAATAGCGGGAAGGAGCAAACTCCTGAAATATTAGAAGCATTTGATACTGGCCTAAACCGCATGACGCCAGCCGAAATTGAAGAGGTGATGGATAAGATAGATAAAATCTCAAGTTCCGGACTAATAAGCCAAGAGGAGATCCAGTTGCTGGATAAAATCGCGGAAAAGGGCACGACTCCCGATACTTCGGCAAGCAACGTGACGGAAACAGGAGATAATATATAATATAAACATAATCATTAGCAGATTAACTCTAAAACATGAACGAGTTCGATAAAGTTAAGATGAAAATCCAGGAAACAGGCGGTATGAAGGGCGTTGATGTAATGAAAGATGCCGCTAAGGAGGCCGCGGAAAGCATGCGAGAGAAGATGCGCACCGAGGGTATTAACAGCCTTAACGCTAATCTGGAAGCAACAAGCAAATTAAGCCCGGCAGAAGCCAGCAAGAAGATGGAAGAGGAGAAGCAGAAACTCTTGGACGAAATCAATAAAATGGCCAAATAACTAAAAACTCCGGCACAATGCCGGAGTTTTTAGTAGAACCTAGGTATTTGGCGCTTAACTTTATCAAAAGTTCCGCTTACTCCTTAATGTACTGTTAGTACATCTTCGTCGTAATGCTCACTTTTTCCTCGTTCTGCATCCAAATATCTAAGTTCTACGAAATAGGAGATCTAAATAGTTTCACTAGAAGCCCCAACAACAGTAAAACTATACCGACGAGTGCGAGATTAAGAATATTAGGGAAGCGCTCGGTGAAGGAGAGCAACGGTGCCGTATAGCTCGTATTTACCCCCGCAGGCTCGGCCGCAGCCTCGGAGAGCTTGCTGGCATCGAGATAACCCGCGAATTTCTCGATATCGTACTCCGGTTTCACGGCTTCTGGATTGCCGAGGTAAAGGAAGTAATGCCGGCCAGAGAGCGGCTTGAAGATGATGCTCCGAACAATGCCAGACAGCGTCATGCCAGAAAAATTAATCGGTCGATCGTCACCGTTCAAAATTGAGACCTTGATGTAGCGATCACGTGATTCGGCATACGAGAATTTCAGATTTGCACCGGAAAACTTCGGTGTATCGATAGAGAAGATATAGCTAGTGCCGACGAGCGACCAGCTCTTCTTGTCATTACTTGCATATATGACGACCCCGCGGCTGAAGATATCGTCAGCGGTCTTAAGCTCTCCTCCGCTTGTCGGTATGCCGGAAGAGCCGAGATCGGTCACAATGTCGGTGCTTTTATCGGCAGAATTTTCAGAAATCTGATAGGTTGGGGCGTAGGTAATTGTTCGAGCCTTTTCAACCACCTGTCTCTCGACAGAAACGCTATGTATAGCAAGCGGCGCCTCGCCCAAGTCGTTTATAACTACTCGGAGATACCTTCGGGCAGACTCCGGATACTCAACAGTAGTGTATTGCGACTTTACTCCATTTGCCTCGTCAGTGAAGTCAAAGATCTGGCCCTTAGCATTAATGAGCTGCCAGCTATCTGCGTCATCACTTGTATACACCTCGACGCCGCGCCTAAAGTTCTCAGATGAGGTATTAATCGTTATGCGAGAATGCAACAGCCCCGAACTGCCGAGGTCCACCATGAAGGTGGTAGCTTGGCCCGGTAGCACAGCGAGATTAAACATCCGTGCCTGAACTTCGGCATACAAACTCTTCTCATCCTCCAGAGCCAGAGCGTACGGCACCTCGCCATCTTCGGAGACTACGCGCAAATCTGCCAGGTCAGAGCGAAGTTTGGTAAAAGCATCGGATGGAATATCGAGTGAAACATAATCCCCCGTCTGGCCCGATATATCGACCTTGCTCTTATACTGCCAAGCAGTGACACTGAAGTCAGCGTATGCCGGTAAGGCAGAGATGAATAAAACCGCCAAGAATGATGCTCTTAAAAACTGTTTCATAGTTAGATTGTAGCAGATTAGGTATGCTTGGCGCTAAGCAGCGATCTTCTCGATACTCGACTGATGCTTGAAGTACAGATATGAGACCGAAAGCAGTATAACGCCGAGGGCTAAGAAGGAGATTATGCGATATGGCGTCTCCAGTCCAGAGAGATCGACGACGAACACCTTGAAAATGGTTATAGCGAAGAGTACGAGCGCGGACTTCCTAAGCATAGAGTTCTCGGCGATGATGCCGAGCGTTATAAGAATTACGGCATATACTGCCCAGAAGATAGAGACCCCGGCATTCCTTTCATTATTTATCGCATTGTAGCGCTCGCTAGCGCCAATCTGATTGTAGACATCATTATATATCTGCGGGGAAGTGACGCCATTTTGAGCATTCTGTGCCGTCAGCACCTGCGTCTCCTGGTTGATCTCATTGCTCAAGTTATAGCTCGCTTGATCAAAGTAGCGGTTGATTTCGCTTGTGATGGAAAAGAGGATGAGCAAGTTGACGATAAACCAGAGCGCACCGATGACTCGCTTATCGGAGCGATACTCCTCCCCCATCAAGTGGCCGAAGAGGTAGGCAATGGTAATGCCGCTAAAGATAAGAATAAGATAGGTGAAAAACTGCTTATTGAAGATCGGCAGCCACGTGCGCAGGTCCTCGTAGTAGTTGAAGTTATCGAAGAGGAAGAAGCGGACAAGGGCTAAGCCGAAGATGCCGATAGACGCCTTCTTAAGCCCGTCATTGCCAGTAACTGCGCCGAGCATAGCGAGGAGAGATGCCTCAACAGCCCAGGCGATAGTCGTAGCGTTCTGGCTGAAGCGGAGCGGAATAGCAATAGTTAAGAAAAGCGCGCTTACACCGCCAAGGAAGAGCGAGAACATCCTGTCGTCATTTCTGTAAACTCTGAAAAGATAGGCAAGAAGAAGGTAGCCGCCGCTCATCGCCACAGCGATCACAGAGAGGCCGAAGTCGCTGCCTGGCTGCGCAAGCTGGTACAGCTCGAAGAAGAACCAGAGCGGGTTGAGCGTAAGAATAATAAGATCAAGCTGGTCGCTAGTCTCGTCAGCAATAAAATTGTGAGAGATGCTCGAAACTAGATATATAAGATAGAAAACAACGAGCGCATAGACAGCTATAGCAAACTTGTCGGGCGAATAGTAGTAGCCATACCAAGCGGCAAAATTCAGCACTGTACCGACGAAGCCGATTGCGGCAACCCGGCGCCACTTCTTAAAGAATGAGACGGCAAGGATACCGACATTCAAGGCCAGGGCGTAGATAAAGTAGCCGAAGTCTGAGGCTGCCTGGAGACCGAAGAGGTACGGCACGAGGAAGCCAGCAGCTGTCGAGAGTGCAGCCAAGGCCATCGAGTCAGTCTGCACCGACAAAATAACGCCGAAGATAGTCACCGCAATCATAAAGAGGAAGGAGGTACCGGCCGAGACGAGATTGTAATAGCCGTAAGCACCGTAAATGGAGAGATAGAAGAGACCTAAGCCGGCAGCTGATAAAATCTGGGAATATTTAGACTGGCTCCTCCTAACATACTCGCCAAGCAGTATGAAGGCTATGCCTGAAAGCAGCCCGACAAGGACGCGCGCAACCGGCGGAATCCAATTATTCTCGAAAGCGTACTTCAAGAAGAAGCTGACGCCAAAGAGTATAGAGACTATGCCGATGATCCCGAGGATCCAGCGGCCCAGATATGACTCGAGCTGGCCAGACTTAGATGAGGCAGGTGAAACATCGGACTTGGCGATAGGCTCTGTCTCTGCTACGACAACTGCCGGTAAAAACTAAGAA
>CAYUNB010000028.1:0-9054 GCA_964446095.1 uncultured Candidatus Saccharibacteria bacterium | reverse complement strand
GAGGGCTGGGGTTGGGGTCCTTTGGGCTATCCCCGGAACAATCTCCGCAGTAGATATCCGCAAGCATATCGGTTACAGAAGCTGAATTAACCTGCGAATAGTCCCCTGGAGCACTATTCATTGCCTCCGGAACACCAGCGGCATTTGAAGGATTGTCCCATCCGCCAAGACATGTATGCGGAGTCATAATAACTTCGGCGTAGCTCTTAGACATGAATAATCCGATAATTCCGACGAAAATTAATAACAACGAGTATATTAAAAACGGATATCTCTTGCGCTTTTGTCTTTTGTGCAACGAGGGTGGATGCGCGCTATCAAAAATGGATGCAAGCACCTGCTCGGTCAACTTTATATTATGAGGCATGGCTCTAGACAAAACGGCGGGCTTCTAGAGCCTCAATTGGCTTAATTATAGCAACTCATAATAGTCCCGCCAAAATAGCTTATCAACAAATATGTGCTATCATGAACGAAAATGGAGACAGCCGCAAAAAGAATTTTAATTATTGAAGATGAGCCTGCGCTCCGAAATGTTTTGAACGATGCCCTTACCAGCGGCGGTTTTTCTTGCACCACCAGCGCAGATGGAGAATCAGGACTGGAGGCAGCCATCGCAACCCGGCCAGATCTAATATTACTCGACCTCTTATTGCCAAAAATGGACGGGATGACCATGTTGTCTAAATTGAGGAAGGACCCATGGGGAGCAACTGCAGTCGTTCTTATCCTGACTAATCTTTCAGTAGACCAGAGCGACCTCGTGCAGGCCATCGTTGAAAACTACCCTGAGTACTATATAATCAAAAGCAACTGGTCTATCCAGGGTATTGTCGAGAAGGCGCGCCAAATGCTTAACCTGCGATGAAAGATATTATAGATAACTACCGCTGTTCGTGTGGCAAACTATTACTCCGAGGATTCATTGTTTCGGGCGAAGTTGAAATCAAGTGCCGCACATGCAAGAAAATTACAACGGTCACCGGCCTTCAGTCGCTTT
This sequence comes from uncultured Candidatus Saccharibacteria bacterium, assembly GCA_964446095.1. Taxonomy (GTDB): domain Bacteria; phylum Patescibacteriota; class Minisyncoccia; order Phycocordibacterales; family UBA12445; genus JACQCV01. The sequence continues at coordinate 8,054 of CAYUNB010000028.1, read as the reverse complement.
CGGATCATAGCCGGCATATTCTGATCGTCGACGCAAACGGCCAAGTAGTGCAAGCCAGTTCTTCAAATAAAGCTTTCGGACACACCCTCGCGCAAATGGTTAATCGAAATATACAAAGCTTCATCCTTATACTTGATCCTGACTTCTATTCAATACTTTGGCAGACCCTCAATGCGGGCAGCAAGAAGGTGGTTACATTCCAGACGCTATATAAACATAAAGATAAGAGTTTCTTGCCAGTTGGAGTGAGCGCGCAGACCTTTTCCATCGGCGATAAAATGTATCTAGTGCTTATAATAGAAAAAAAGACAGCGGCTAGAAGCCAGTTTTCGATCGGCGGCACGATTCAAAAAGTCTAATAGCGGAGGAGGCGAGATTCGAACTCGCGAAGCCTTGCGGCTTACCTGTTTTCAAGACAGGCGCACTAGACCAACTATGCGACTCCTCCGCCTAGAAATCTAGCATAATCGCTATATTTTTTCTACTCTGCTCGCCGACCTCAATTTTTATAGTATAATAGCCCGATGAAACTCAAACCCGGAACTAAAGCTCCCACCTTCTCTCTCCCCGACCAGAATGACAAGGTGCATTCGCTCGCAGATTATAAAGGCAAGTGGGTACTGCTGTATTTTTACCCGAAGGATGACACGCCAGGGTGCACTAAGGAGGCCTGCATGATCCGGGACGACTTCTTCAACTTCGATAAGATCGGCGCGGTGGTGCTCGGCGTCAGCACCGACTCGGTCAAGAGCCATAAGAAGTTCGAAGAGAAGTACCACCTCCCCTTCACCCTCCTCGCTGATGAGAAGAAGGAGCTGGTCAATGCCTATGGCGTCTGGGCCGAGAGGCGCTTCATGGCCAGGACGTATCTGGGTATGCTCCACCCTTCCTTCCTCACCGAGCCGGCCCGCAAGATCGCGAAGATATACGAGAATGTGAAGCCGATCCAGCACTCGGCAGAGGTGCTGGCTGACTTAAAAGAGTTAAGCAAATAGCATGCGAGAGATCACCTTCATCACCGGCAATGCCGCCAAGGCCGAGCAGCTCGGCCGGCACCTAAACCTCCCCGTCAGCCACCAGAAGATCGACCTGGCCGAAGTTCAGTCGCTTGATGTGCGAGAGATAGTCGAGCACAAAGCTAAGGAGGCCTACAAACAGGTCGGCAAGACAGTGCTTGTCGAAGATACCTCGCTCACCTTCTCGGCTCTCGGCCGGCTGCCAGGGCCGCTCATCAAATGGTTCCTGACAGAGCTCGATAACGCCGGCCTCTGCAAAATTTTAGACAGCTACTCCTCCCGAGAGGCAGTGGCGGAGGTCTGCTTCGGCCTGTATGGCGGGAAGGGGGGCCCCCGCGTCGAAGGCAAGGTGAGGGGACCAAGAGCCGGGAAGCCTCGCGGGGAGAAAGGCTTCGGCTGGGACCCAGTATTCATACCCGAAGGACATGATAAAACCTGGGGCGAGATGGATGCCGAGGAGCAGAAGGAGACTTCGATGCGGCGTATAGCGCTGAAGAAGCTGGAGAGTTTCATAAATAGTTGACGTAAGCCCGCAAGCGGCGGCTGATGTGCACCAATCGCGCTGGTCGGCACGTTATATAAGATAGGTGGGTCGATATTTATAAATAAAAGCATCAATAATTTTATGATGGATTATGAAGGCGGCGGCTGTGGCGAGGGCGGAGAAGGATGCGGCGGCGGAAGCTGCGGCATGTGGTCCGGCCCGATGAAGAAAGAGTTCAAACTGGCCAAGCTCGAGAAGAAGGAGAAGATCCTCAAGGCCGAGCTTGAGTTCATCGCCAAACTGAAGGAGGTCGTCAAGAAGATGCCCGAAGATAAGAAATAGAGCTCCGATGTAAAAGCGTTTATGTAAAACACCCTACTAGAAGGGTGTTTTACGCTGCCCCGGCAACTTATGCTAGAATTGATTATTAATTTTTAACTAGTAAAAACATGGACCCAGTGGTGCATTTCGAAATACCAGCCGAGGATCGGGCGAGAGCAGGCAAGTTTTATGAAGCGGCCTTCGGCTGGAAGACGAATCAGCTGGGTCCCGAGATGGGCAACTACATGCTCGCTACTACAACTGATACCGACGAGCAAGGGATGGTTAAAACCCCGGGCACTATCAATGGCGGCTTCTTCGATAAGTCTACGCCCGACTCGCAGACCAGGCTGGCCATGCAGGTAGATGATATATATGAATCTATGAAGAAGATTACGGCTGCCGGCGGCAAAGTGCTCGGAGGGATGAAGAAGCCAGGCGAGCCGGACATGATCCCCGGCGTCGGCCTCTACGCCACGTTCATCGATACCGAAGGGAACCACATGAGCCTGCTGCAGCCGATGAAGAAATAGATGACTGCCGATATCGAAGAGATACTGAGTACGATCATGCCAGCGGAAATGTATGCCGAGAGCCGGCATGAGACGCCGTATATATTTGACCTACACAAAGACAACAAGTCACTCCTCTACTTCGGTACCCGCCATATCCGAGACCCGAAGAGCCCGCTCCTCTCGGAGATCAGCGGAAAATTTAAATTATTCACTCCAGACGTCGTCTTCGTTGAAGGGATAAGTGTGCCGGAAGGCCGCCCGGACTTTAATCGAAGGCTGAAAGAAGCTTCAGAGGATGAAGTCGTGGAGAGGATGGGAGAGTCCGGCTTCTTAGCTAAGATGGCGGTAGAAGCGGATATCGACTGGCTCTCGCCCGAGCCAACAGATGCCGAACTTTATAAATATCTTCTCGAAGAAGGGTTCACGAGAGATGAGATCGCGGCTTGGAATCTCTTCCACATCCTGCCGCAATACAACCGCCAGCTCCAGCATGAAGGCTTCGAGAAGTATGCCGAGCCCTTCATTGCGAAGTTCAGAGAGGCCACCAGCTGGCCTGACTTCGACTATTCGTATCAATACGCTCTGCAGGCAGGAGAGAAAATAATCGGCAAGACAATCGACACAGAAAATGCGCCTGAAGCGCTCGACTATGTCGACCCTATCCCCTGGCCGGAGAAGAAAGCCAATCAGACAAAACTAAACCGCGCGAGCGAAGCGGCGAGCCGATTCAGAGACAGAAACATTATACGTACAATCGCCAATGCCCTACAAAAATACGATCGAGTTTTCGTCCTCTACGGTTCGAGTCATGCCTTCATGCAAGAATCAGCGATAAGAAAAATTTTCGAATTTTATAATAAGTAAAATGCCTCATATCAATATTGAGATAAAGGCCAGGTGCGAAGATCAAGAAGGCATACGCAAGATCCTTAAGTCTCTTAAGGCCGACTTCAAGGGTACTGATCATCAGATAGATACCTACTTCAAGGCGAGGTCAGGGAGGCTCAAGCTCCGAGAAGGAGATATCGAGAACTTCTTAGTGTTTTACAAAAGAAGCAACCAGTCAGGGCCAAAGCAGTCAGACGTAACGCTCCATAAGACCGACCCAGCTCACCGCTTAAAAATATCTTAAATGAATCGCTAGGTACCCTGGCGATAGTAGATAAGAAAAGGGAGATATATTTCATCGACAACGTTAAATTCCACCTGGACCAAGTTAAGGGCCTCGGTAAGTTCGTCGAAATTGAAGCGATAGATAAGACAGGCAAGATCGGAAAGAAGAAGCTGCTTGAGCAGTGCAACCACTACATGGAACTCTTCGAGATTAAAAAGTCAGACCTCCTCTCAAAGTCTTATAGCGATATGATCTTGAATAAATAAGGATTGACTGGAGGTCAACCAAGTGTTAGTCTGCTGGTGAGTTTTGATGTTTGACAACCCCGCTTAGCGGGACAAGAGGAGGCGCTTTTGAGTTTTCTGAAGGACGAGTTCATGCCGCTGACGAGGCGAGCAATCTGGAGGCTCTTCCAGCCGAGATACAGAAGCGTCAAAGAGATGCTTGAGATGATCGACGAGCCGAATAGGTCAGCGGTCAAGAAGCTGCACTGGGATAATATCGATCTTTTTTTGAAAGTCCAAGGCTCGAGCCATAACCACCAGGCTTGGCCGGGCGGATATTACGACCATGTGAGCGAGGTGATGAACCTTGCCATCGTGCTCTATAAACTGCTCAACTGGCTCCGGCCGCTCCCCTTCTCCCTCTCCGACCTGCTGCTCGTCGTATACCTGCACGACGTCGAGAAGCCGTGGAAGTATGAGATCGGCCCTGATGGAAAACTGCAGCACAAGGCCAACTTGAGTAGCAAGGCAGCGCACCAAGAGTTCAGGATGGCGAAGCTTCGGGAGTACGGCATCGTGCTCTCGCCCGAACAAGAGAATGGCTTGAAGTATGCCGAAGGCGAACATGCCGATTACTCGAACAAGCGACGCGCAATGGGGCCGTTGGCCTCTGCAGCCCACGTCTGCGACAATATCAGCGCTCGACTCTTCTTCGACTATCCGCAAAAAGACAGCGACCCCTGGCGAGGGGCGCAGAGGACTTAAGGAGGTTTGAAATGGCATCCATGACGGAATATGTGAAGGCCATCAAGCGCGCGCTTCGAGACCAGCACAGTTTCCGCCCGCTCGCTGGCAGCACTGACGACGACCCGAAGCTCGACGTGCCTGACGGCGAGTATCTCCTGAACATCGACGGCCATGACGAGCGAGTGAAGATCGAGAACGGCCGCCTGTACTGCGGCAAGATATGGTAAGAAGCAGCCCCGCTCTAAGCGGGGCTTTTTATTTATCTAGTGGAGCCTCTGGAGCTCCCGTGCCATCTCCGCCATCTCATCGGTCGCGACTACGGCGACCTGCACCAAACTCTTCTTATCCTGGATCAGGCCGTCCTTGCTGACGAACTCATTATTTTTATTTTCATCAACGACAACCCCGAGCCCTTCCAAACCAGCGGAGATTCTGGCACGCATAATGTTCGAACGCTCGCCGATAGTCGCCGTGAAGACGAGGAGGTCCAAGCCCCCGAGCGCCGCAATATATGCGCCGATATATTTCCTCACACTGTAGGCGAAAGAGTCGAGCGCGAGCTTCGCCCTCTCGTCTCCCCCTTTCTCAAGTTCTATAAGCTCTCGCACGTCCTTCGTCTTGCCTGAGAGAGCTAAAAGACCGCACTCTTGATTGAAATATTTCTCAAGATCAGCGAAGCTAAGTCCGCGTAACTGACCAATAGCTAAGACAGCGCCCGGGTCGATATTGCCAACGCGCGAGCCCATCGGCAAGCCTTCAAGCGGCGTGAGACCCATCGAGTTGTCGATACTCTTGCCATTCTTAACGGCCGTAATGCTCGAGCCGCTGCCCAAGTGGCAGACGATGACACGCGCCGGTACCAGGCCGAAGCCGGAGAGTTTCTTCATGACCGAAGCCACTGAGATGCCGTGATAGCCGTAGCGGTAGATGCCGAAGGTGCTGCTGTCGAACTCGGGTATAGCATAGCGGCGAGCCACTTCCGGCAGGCTGGCGTGGAAGGCCGAGTCGGAGATACCGTAGAGCTTGGTCTCGGGGAAAACCTTCCACACCTCTTTAATCTCTTCAAGCACCGGCCCGACATGGAGCGGCGCATAGTGCTTCACTGACTCCATCTTTCTTAAATATTCGTCATCGATCAAATTGTGCTCCAAGAAGTGGCCTCCGGGCGCCACAATGCGGAGCGCGACCGATCTAATCTCTTCGAGCGAAAAAATAAGCTTCTTAGATACTAGAAGTTCCGTAGCGTAGAAAGCCGGAGAAGCATACTTCTCGGGTAGCACATCAAGCTTCTCCTCTTCTTTACCAATCTTAAGCGTACAGATGAATTTCTCCCCCTCGCGCTCCAAGTGCAGGCGTGCCAACTCGCGCTCTCCCCCATAGAGAGCGTACTTGTGCGAGTCGCTACCGGTGTTGATTATGAAAGTTTTCTGGTCCATTGCCAATTTTCTATCTCCTCCGGGTCAACCCCGTTCTTCCTAATAAATACGCCGTGGTCAGCCAGTTTCTGATCATATTTTTTAATAATATTATCGGCCTTATCTTTCGCTAACTTACCGAGCCGAGCTAACTCCCCTGCCGCCTCCTTAACCAAATGGTATCGGCTGGTGCCATTCCTGACATGCATGTCGAAAGGCGTGGTCGTTGAGCCATTCTCAATGTAGCCGTGGACGAAGAACTTTCGCTTACCGTCCTGCTTATAGAACAAGGCCTGCATCAAGGTCTGCGGGTAGCCGTGGAAGTTGAAGATGACGGGCTTGTCGGCGGTGAAGTAATCTTCGAAGACGATCGGCACACGGCACTCGGCGTTGCCGATACCAAGGGAAGTCAGCTCGAGAATATTCACGAATCTTACCCTTACCTCCGGCGCTTCGCTCTTCAGGAGATCGATGGCGGCGAGCGACTCCTTAGTCAGATAATCTCCAGCCGCAGAGAAGACGATATCCGGGTTCGGCTCGGAAGCGAACTGCCACGTGGCCAAACCGGTCGCAAGCTCCTCCTTGGCCATCGCTGGAGTCAGCCAGCGCGGTTCAAGAGTCTTGCCGGCCACGATAATATTGATCTCATTCTTAGAAGAAAGCGCCCGCTCGAGTACAGCGAGAGTACTGTTGCCATCCGGCGGGAAGTAGACATGCACTAAGCAGCCCTGCTTCATCAAGATGTTCGAGATGAAACCCGGGTTCTGATGAGAGAAGCCGTTGTGTTCCTGGCGCCAGCCAGATGAGGTCAGGATGTAGTTGAGCGAGGGTACACTTCCCCGCCAAGAGATCTCGCGGGCGACCTTCATGAACTTAGCATATTGATCAACCATGCTCGCCACGATCTGGACGAAGGCTTCATAGGATGCGAAGACGCCGTGCCGGCCGGTCAGTACGTAGCCTTGAAGCAACCCTTGGAGCGAATGCTCTGAGAGCATCTCCATCACACGACCGTTCGGAGCCAAGTCCTTGTCCCACTCCTTCCGCGGCCACATATATGCGCGCGAAGTCGTCTCGAAAACCTTATCGAGTTTATTCGAATAAGTCTCGTCAGGAGACATCAAGCGGACGTTGTCTCTATTCATCTTAAAGACCGCATTTAAGAATTCACCGGCACGGCGCATGCTTGAGGAGCCGATCGTGCCGGGGACTTTCGCGTCCTCTGCATACTCCTCGGCAGACGGGAGCTTCAACGGCTTCATCGCATCTCCGCCCATAGTGTGGCGGCTGTCCCCCATGCGGAGCTCCGGCGGCGGCACGAGCGACCTGACTTCATCATTAAAGCCGCCAGAAGCTGAAAATAGCTGATCGAATTTATACGAATGCAGCCACTTGTTGATAGCATTCAACTCAACCTTATTAGTCTTAGCATTCGTGCCAACCACCTGGTGCGAAGCGAAATTGCCTTCGATCTTCTGCCCATGAAGCTTCTTGATGCCTGTCCAGCCCTTCGGGGTGCGCATGATTATCATCGGCCAGCGCGGAGCCACAATCTCCTCTCCCCTTCGAGCCCGCTCTTGGATATCGCGGATCTTGGCGTAAACCTTATCGAGCGTCACAACCATCTTCTCATATATGGCATTGCCCTCGACGATGAAGGGTTCATAGCCATAGCCAGTGAAGAGTGCCTTCAACTCTTTATTGCTCATCCGTCCTGTGATAGTCGGACCGGAAATCTTGTAACCGTTTAAGTGAAGTACTGGCAGGACGGCGCCGCTCGTCTTCGGATCAAGAAATTTGTTCAAGTGCCATGCAGTCGCCATCGGCCCCGTCTCCGCCTCGCCGTCGCCGATAAGGCACGCAGCAATGAGCTCCGGGTTATCGAGTACGGCACCATAGGCAGTAGCGAGAGAGTAGCCGAGCTCGCCGCCTTCGAGTATGACGCCCGGTGCGCCTGGGTTGGTGTGGCTTGGGAAGCCATTCGGCCAGCTGCAATTCTTGATTATGTAACAGAGACCGGCACGATCAGGGGGTGCTGCTGGGCGAGGACGGACAACCACGCAAAGATCACGAAGACGGCGGCCAGCCCCACCGCGGCCCGCCACGACTGGTAGCCGTACTTGAGGGTCTTGTCCAGCAGCCAGTTCCCGGCCTTGCGGTAGGGGTTGAGGTTCCCGTACTTCCGCAGATCAGCGCGTCTGGCGATAGCGACCTTGCG
>CAYUNB010000027.1:5631-9075 GCA_964446095.1 uncultured Candidatus Saccharibacteria bacterium | reverse complement strand
GTACATTTTCAGATCACCTGTTATGCCCTCGAAGAGTGTAATCTTCAACCACTTGCCATTAACAACTGAAGGTAGGCTGTTGAAGCGTTCCCAAAGCGCGCCAATAAATCCGTCCTGACTCGCGCTCATGAAAACGATCCGTAAACCGGCCGAGCGCAAGAGTGAGATCCCCTGTCCGTCCAAGTGACTGCGGGTACGTAGGACTTCACCCCTACCATCATCGTAAGTGACAGTCGAAGAGAAGAGCACGCCGATCGAGTCGAAAACTACGGCTCTAATATTCTTGAGATCGGTCATTACATCTCCAGGATCTTCCAGGTCTCGCCGGCATCGATATGCTCGCGCGCCTGCAAGAACTGATCCATCGGCAGCTCGCCGAAGTTTAGAGGTGTGCCTGTTCTCGGGTCATGGAGGATCTTAGTCGCATCATCGAGAGACCGCACATACTCATGGAAGCGCTCGTCGCAGACCGGCTCCACTTCTCGAGTGATGGGATTCCGAGCGAAAGTGATACCGAAGACGCTCCGCAGAAGCAGCTGAACCTTATCGTGATTGAGCATAGCCGTACCTGGATACCAGGTGGCAGTGAACATACGGCGATTTACCGAATCCGGCTTCTTGCCGTGAGAAGAGTAGAAATCCTCCTGCCACTTCATGAAGGCCACGCTCCGCTTCAAGTCTTGAAGCGTCTCGGTGGGATAGGCCATGATCCAGGTGCAGTTGGCGTGGATGCCGGCATACTCGCAATTCTTAATACCTTCGATCATCGTGCGAGGGAATTCCCATTCCTTACCGTCAACCTTAACAGTCGTCATACCATTCTTAAGGATAAACCCGCCCTTCTTCATCGCTTCAAGCACAGGCGGACTCGCACTCTCGGCACCGAAGCCGATATAGATACAGCCCATCTCCGCCATAAGATCAATGCGCTTGGGGCTCTCGAAAATATACTCCCCGGAAGAGCCGCTCTTCGGTCGAAGGCCAGCAGATTCATCAAGGCGGGTGTGGGTGCCCCAGCGGATGCCGAGCGGCTTCAGGAGCGGAGTCAACTCGACAATCCGCTCGTAATCCACTCCGAAGTTGTCGTCGGGCATACCGATGAAGTCGACATTGTAATTCTGCTTATGCAGCAGAAATTCCGCCACCAGATTCTCTGATGAACGCACACCGTAGTTGCGCTCTCCTTGCGCGCCCCGATAACAGAATGCGCAGGCATAGGGGCAGCCGCGACTAGAGACGAAGGTGGTGCTGCGTGCCATATCGAACGAGGTCGCAGAGGAGTTATTAGCTGCTCTACCCCAGACAGGGGTTTGAATATAGCGCTCCAGAAGCTCTCTACCAAGCCAAGCATCCTGTGCCAGAAGTTCCAGATCGGCGAAAGGAATAGCATCGATGTTCATAGGCCGATCACCCAGATACATGAAGCGATGCCGGCCAGCAATCTGACCAAGATAGTAAGGAGCAAGCTTACCGGAATTAACGGCATTAGCCATGCCCATCTCCTTGATGATCTTGGCATCGTAGACGATCTTAACAATTACATCGTCGCCCTCGGAGCGCGCTACTGCATCAAGCCCTGGAATATAGTTGAAGAGTCCGGTCTTAAGCTCGGTGGCGAGACCATTGCCAGAGACAAGGAAGACGTCGGGCAGCATCTGCCGGACCATCTTCGCTACGGCCTCTTGCCAGATGAGCGTGGTGATCTTGCCGGAGAAGCCGACGACGTCGGGCGTGCCATACTTCTTGAAGTGATCTTGGATGAGCCGGCAGGCTTCGGTATAAGTCAGATGCCGGCCATTGAGCAGGCCGCGTCGAGCAGCCGCTTCATCCTTGATGCGATGGCCGTTGAGGTCAATGATCGTGGCATTGACTCCGTAGTTCTGGCGCAAGTGAGTTGCGAGAAGCAACGGACCCTGCGGTGTTACATTCGGGGCCGCACTCTCGCGAAGCGGCATGTTGATAAAGACAACATTCATACCCTCGATATCTCGCGGACCGACAGCGTCGCGAACGACTTCTGCCGGATGACGATAAGGCGTGATCAGATTCAATTGTGTGCCTCCTATATTGTCAAAAAACAATAGAAAACTGTTATAGACAATATCCTATATATAAGGGTGAGTCAATAGATACAAAACTAGCCCAGTATCTCCTTCAGGGCGGCCGAGTTGGCAAGAATCCAGTTTTTAATATCAGTTAAAGTTTCTTCAACTCCCCTCTTCGGTGACCAGCCGGAGGCTTTGTGGATTTTAGTATAGTCGGTCATATATATCCTGACGTCATTCGGGCGATCATCCTTAACCGAATCGATCTTAATCTTCTTCCCGGTCACATTCTCGCACCAAGCTGTGAGCTCGCGGAGCGAAACGCTATTTTTAAGACCACCGCCAACATTGTAGACTTGGCCGTTAAACTTAGAGAAGTCCTGAAGCTGGATATTTATAAGATCGAAGAGATCGTCGATATGCAGGAAGTCTCTCACCTGCTTGCCCGCGCCGCCGAAGCCGATATATGAAAGAGGCTTGCCGAAGATATGGTGTGCCAGCCAAAGGACGATAACACCCTGATCAACCTTGCCCATCTGCCACGGACCAGTAATAACGCCACAGCGGTTTATGACCGCCCGCATCTTGTAACTATTTATATATTCGCGAATTAAGAGCTCTGAAGCCAGTTTGGTCGTGCCGTAGAGCGAGCCCGGATCGCGAAGCGGGAAATCTTCAGAGACACCAGCAGCACTTACTCCTGGCAGATCCTGTTTATCTGAAAGAACAAAGCGTTCTTTCTCCTCTTTGTAACTTAACTGATTCAGCTCGGCTGTCGGGTAGATACGGCTGGTAGAGAGAAATAAGAAGTCGGCGCCATTACGGCGAGCCAACTCAAGGCAGTTAACAGTACCGAAGAGATTGGTATTTATGGTGTACTCTGGCGAAGAATTTATACCAGCCATGACCGACGGCTCGGCTGAGCAGTCGATCAGAGATTTCTATTTAATACCATTTTATGGGACTTCTTTATTTCTGTTATGCCAATGTAAAATTTGTACGCTACCTTCGAGAAGACGCGGAAAGTTTAATCCCGGGCCTCGGCTTTTAAGATTGTCGATAGCGATAATATTAACAGCCGGGTGGGCATGTTTGAGTTTGATTGCCAAGTTAGAACCGACGAAGCCAGCCCCGCCAGTAATGAGAATATTCTTATATTTAATTTTTTTATTCGAAGTGGCCATGATCGCAGATCTCCTTGATAATCATATCGATATCGTATTTGAAGTCCCACTTCGGATAATGCGATTTGAATTTCGAGACATCGGAGACATACCAGATATGATCGCCGAAACGATTCTCGTCGATATACTCGTAGTTCCCCTTCTTGCCAAGCACCTTCCCTACTCTACCTCTCGCCCCTACCTTTCGCCAGTTTAAGTTCCGAGCCCGCCACATT
>CAYUNB010000027.1:0-5621 GCA_964446095.1 uncultured Candidatus Saccharibacteria bacterium | reverse complement strand
TTTTTTGCCAAGACCTTTTTTTACTCTATCTATCGCTTCGGGCATTGGGATGTTGGGGTTCCGAGCGCCGCCCATGTTGTACACCTCGCCCTGGCGGGGCTTCTTATAAAATTCGTAGAAAGCTCTGACTAAGTCCTCCGAGTGGATGTTGTCACGGACCTGCTTGCCCTTGTAGCCGAAGATCTTATACTTCTTGCCGGTGGCAATACACTTAATGAGGTAGGCAAGGAAGCCGTGGAGCTCCGTGCCGCTATGGGCCGGGCCAGTAAGACAGCCGCCTCGGAAGACCGCCGTCGAGAGCCCGAAATATTTTCCATACTCCTGCACCATAATGTCTGCCGCTACTTTCGAAGCGCCGAAGACGCTATGCTTGCAGTCGTCGATGCTCATCGACTCGTTAATGCCGTTATAATACTTATGATCCTCGGGCAGTTCGTAGCGAGTCTCCTTCTCGACGAGAGGCAAGCTATTCGGAGTGTCGCCATACACCTTGTTGGTAGAAGTAAAGATGAAGACCGCGTCTGGAGCATACTTCCTGAAATTCTCAAGCAGCACCAGCGTGCCATTGGCATTGACGGTAAAGTCGGTCATCGGCTCTTTAGCCGCCCAGTCATGGGAAGGCTGTGCGGCAGTATGGATGATGAGATCGAACTTATGCTTCTTGAAGATATTCTCTATCTTCTTGTTGTCGCGAATATCGGCATTGTAATGCTTATAGTTCTGGTGGCTCTTCTGAAGCTCCTTCCTATTCCAATCAGTGCTAGCCTCCGGGCCGAAGAAATACTTCCGCATGTTGTTGTCTATGCCGACCACATCGAAACCCTTGCCTGCGAAAAATCTGACTGACTCCGAGCCGATTAAGCCGGCCGAGCCAGTAACGAGAGCTGTCTTGATTTTCTTAGCTTTAGCAGCCATAAACTATTTCGTAAGAGATTTGTAAAAATTGTAAGTTTTATTGAATACCTTATTGACTATTGGGATCTTATTGACCGCCCTGACGATCCTGGCACGTAGACGCATCTCGGGATTGATAGTTACAAGCTCTGGCTTGCCTCCCTGTGGCAGCGAATTTATAACTCCGGCTAGCATATGGAAAATCGTATATTTATGCAAGACAAGTTCCCGAGCCTCCCAGATCTCCTTCTGCCGCTTCTCGAAATAGTTCTCTGAAATAATTTTTTCTATAGTAGCTATCGAACCAGGTATATCTGCGATATCGATCGTGGTCATAGCACCCGGGGAGAAATATTCGTTGACGCTTGGGTGACCGTAATAGATAGGATAGGCTCCGGCAATATAGGCATCGCCGATATCGGATGTCCAGTATTGGGGTACGGAACTGTTCTCGATGGCTAAATAATATTTATAGGGAGCAAGGCCGTCCCATTTATTTGGTGTAACCTTAGTGTCAGGACCGAAGACTCCGGGACGATTGCTATAAGCATCGAGCCTGTCACCGAAGTGCTCCTTCATGGCGTTGATAAACTTATTGCGGAGGATCTGGCCCTCGGTATTAACCTTATGCGATGTTACAACGGAGATAAGCTTGCTCTTCGGGATCTCCTTCATCGCGGCATATTGATCGTATGTGACGAACTTCTTCCTGAACGCTTCTAAATCTTCTCCTGGCGCCTGGCGAAACCAATCAAGATGGCAGAAATGCCCCTGCTGGGTAAGAATCTTGTGAGGATGCCGCATCGTCTCATGGCAGGTCACGACATGACCGAACTGATTGGTAAAACTCCTCTCATAGTTCTTCATGAGGTGATTCTCCATGGCGACGAATATAGTATTCCCCTTCGGCACTATCGCACTTTGAGGCGCATCGAGACCTTCGACAACTACCCACCAATCGTATTCTTGCGGCTCATCCTTGTGCTCAATGACAAACTGGCAATTATCTACCAGTCCCTTAGAGCCAGGGGTAATGCGGAAATAGGGAATATGATCGTCCCCCGCGGTTGAAAATTTAACTTTTATCATGATGTTTCCGTCTTGCCGTGAAGAGACCATTCGCGATCTAAGATAAGCGCGGAGTCAGGCTTCTCGGTCGGATGCGCCTGGTTGTAATATGCCGACTGGCCGACAGTAATAGACTTCTCAACACCCTGCTTAGACATATAATTTAAGATGCCGTAACGGCTTAAGTGGAGAGTTATGAAATAGTTGCCGGCGCGAAGCATGCGGCGGGGAAATTCTAGTTTAGCTGTGTACTCGCCCTTCTTAATCTTCTCCAGTTCGGCATGCCAGTCGGAGACGCAGGAGCGAAATAGCACGTCGCCTAAACTATTTCTGACATATATGCCCACTCTGAACTGATCGAGGTCCTCCAGAGTCTTAAACTTAACCTCCACATCGAAGGTTTCATCGCCATCTATATGATGGGTCTTAACCCCCTTCTGGCTAAGAGTAAAGCTCTCTAGCGTCACATCCTTGATAGTAAGAGGGAATCTCGAATCAACCTCCGAGCTCTTCTCGTATTCTCTCTTCAAGTAGTGGGCAATAACCTTGCGAGTCTCGCCGACCATCACCACCGAACCTTTCTCAAGCAAGATGCTCTTCTGGCAGAGCTTCTCGACAGCTGACATGTTATGGCTGACGAAAAGAACTGTTCGCCCCGCTTTACCGGTGATCTCCTCCATCTTGCCGAGGCACTTCTTCTGGAACTCCGCATCGCCGACAGCCAAGACTTCGTCCACCAGCAATATATCCGGCTCTATGTGCGCGGCGACGGAGAAGGCCAGCCTCATATACATGCCGCTTGAATAGCGCTTAACGGGCGTATCGATGAACTGCTCCAAGCCGGCGAAGCTGACAATGGCATCGAACTTATCGGCAATATCCTGCCGGCTCATGCCAAGAATTGCGCCATTCAAGAAAATATTTTCACGGCCTGTCAGCTCGGGATGGAAGCCGGTACCGACTTCAAGGAGCGAAGCCAACTTACCGCGTATTTTAACCTCCCCAGTTGTCGGCGGAGTGATACGGCTTAGAATTTTCAGAAGCGTCGACTTACCGGCGCCATTAGCGCCGATGATACCTACCGCTTCACCCTCGTTGATCTCGAAATTAACATCCTGCAAGGCCCAGAAGACCTCCTTGGTATCGCCGGCGAACATGCGTTTGAAGCGATTGCTAAGAATCTTAAAGGGGTGGCGAATCGCATAAGAGAGGATATCGCGAAAGGCAACATAACGCCCCTTCTGGTACGTAATGTTGTACTTTTTGGATAGATTTTTTACTTCAATAATCGGTTCCATGTTTTTATACAATATCAGCGAAGTATCTCTCCGTCTTCTTGAAGAAGAGTATACCGATTACAAAAAGAATCGATACGGCAACCAGAGATATCCCGAGCAAGAGCCAATTGATCGGTTCAGTACCGAGGATAGAGCCTCTCGCGGCCTTAATGACTCCAGTCATCGGATTGATGGCCAGTATCCAGGAGTACTTGCCGGCGATGCTCGCCGGATAAATAACCGGCGTAACGAAGATGAGCATCTGCATGAAGAAGGGCAGCGCATAGCGAACATCGCGGTACTTCACGTTAAGCGAAGCCAGGAAGAGGCCGCCGCCGATAGCTGCCATGAGAGTTATGACTACAAGAAGCGGCACGACAATGATGGCCTCCAAGTGAGGGTAATATCCGTAATAGAACATGAGAGCGATGAGCATAATGGAAGCGAAGAAGAAGTCGACCAGCTGGTTCAAGCTGTCAGAGATCGGAATAATAACGCGTGGAAAATATATCTTAGTCAGAAGCGTAGCGTTACTGACGAGTGTAGCGCTGACACTGGCAAGCGCGCCGGAGAACATCTGCCAGAAGAGCAGACCGGTATAGACGAAGATCGGATACGGTACTCCATCAGAAGGAATATTCGCCAGCTTGCCGAAGAATATGCTGAATACGACCATCGTGGTGAATGGCTGGATTATGGCCCAAGCGATACCGATGACGGTTTGCTTATACTTGACCTTGAAGTCGCGCCAGACGAAAAAGTACAGGAGTTCGCGATACTGCCAGACCTCTTTGATATCATCGAGGCTGAAAGTCTTCTTCGGCTTAATTGTTGTAATCTTCTTCAACATTATCTTTATACCATTTATAAGTTTTGGCTATCCCCTCTCTAAGGCCGATCTTATGATGCCAGCCGAGCTCGTGGAGCCGGCTGACATCCAGGAGCTTGCGCGGCGTGCCGTCTGGCTTCTCCTTATCCCAGACGATCTTCCCCTTGAAGCCCGCCTCTGTCTTAATGACATCGACAAGCTCCCTGATTGGAATATCTTCCCCAGTGCCGATATTTATTATATCTGAACTGTCATATTTATTCATGAGGAATATGCAGGCATCAGCCAAATCGTCGACATGCAGGAACTCCCGGCGAGCCTTGCCGGTGCCCCAGATCTCGACCTCTTTGCTGCCAGATTTCACTGCATCGCTGAATTTGCGGATAAGCGCCGGTAAGACATGCGAGTTCTTGAGATCGAAATTATCGCCCGGACCATAGAGATTGGTCGGCATCACAGAGATGAAGTTAGTGCCGTACTGCTGGTTGTAAGCCTGGCACATGATGATACCGGCAATCTTGGAGATGGCGTAGGCCTTGTTCGTCGGCTCAAGCGGACCAGACAGAAGATACCCCTCCTTGATCGGCTGGGGCGCCATACGCGGATAGATGCAAGAACTGCCGAGGAAGAGCAGCTTCTTAGACTTATGAAGATATGCGTTATGGATGATGTTGTTCTGTATGACAGAGTTTACGTATATGAATTCAGCTGGATAAGTCTTGTTGGCCATGATGCCGCCGACCTTGGCTGCAGCCAGGAAAACATATTCCGGTTTTTCTTTAGCAAAAAATTTTGAGACCTTAACAGGATCGGTCAGATCAAGCTCTTTGCGGCTCCTGGTGATTATATTTTTGTAGCCGGAAGCTTCGAGCTTCCTGACGAGTGCCGAGCCGACAAGACCGGCGTGGCCGGCGACATATATTTTCGAATTCTTATTCATTATGAGCTGCCTTCTTAACTGCGGCCAAGTCGCTATGAACCATCTCGCTAACCAGCTGCTTGAAGCTCGTCTTCGGCTGCCACTTGAGAATCTTCTTCGCCTTGGAAGCATCTCCTAAAAGCGAGTCGACTTCTGCAGGGCGGAAATATTTCGGATCGATCTCAATTAGCACCTTGCCTGTCTTCTTGTCGAGGCCCTTCTCCTTCACCCCCTTGCCCTTCCAGATAAGGTCGATGCCAATCTCTTTGAAGGCCAGCTCGCAGAACTCCCTGACGGAGTGCTGTTCGCCCGTGGCTATAACATAGTCCTCTGGCTTCGGCTGCTGAAGCATCATATACATCGCCTCGACATAGTCGCGAGCATGTCCCCAGTCACGCTTCGCATCGAGATTACCGAGGTATAGCTTGTCCTGGAGACCGAGCTTGATCCTGGCGACTGCTTGAGTAATCTTCCTCGTCACGAAGGTCTCACCGCGGCGTGGGCTCTCATGATTGAAGAGAATGCCGTTGACGGCGAACATATCGTAAGACTCACGGTGGTTGACGGTAGCATATAAGGAGAAAACCTTAGACACACAAGAGGGCCTCTGGGGGGGGAAGCGAGTCTCTACATT
>CAYUNB010000026.1:0-9416 GCA_964446095.1 uncultured Candidatus Saccharibacteria bacterium | reverse complement strand
GGTAGGACAGCGGCCTTTGAAGCCGTGAATCTTGGTTCGATTCCAAGTCTCGCAGTTTGAACAAATTATCACCAGAAGAATATTACAAAAGCTTGCCGCGGAAACGGATGGGTTCCGGAGTTCTGTTTTTTAATAGTAAGGGCGAGTTGCTCATCGTTAAGCCGAACTATAAGGATGGTTGGTCTATCCCCGGAGGAACGGTGGACGAGAAGGAGTCTCCCAGATCGGCGGCCATCCGAGAAGTAAAAGAAGAGATCGGACTTGAAATATCTGATCTGGAACTCCTTTGCGTTGATTACACGACTGCTAAGGGGATAAGAACGGAATCCCTGCAATTTATTTTCTTTGGCGGAAAATTGGATAATGAACAGATCGCAGAGATCAAACTGCAAGAAGATGAGTTGGATATGTTTAAATTTGTTCGGGCCGATGAGGTAGTCTCTCTTCTTCTGCCCGGACTCAAGGAGCGAATACCGGAGTGTCTTGAGGATCTGAAAAATAAAAAAGTATTATATAGAGAGTCATAATATTTCTTAGATATGCCATTATTCAAAAAAGTCGACGCCGTTGTTATTAAGGTTCCAAGCATTGAAGCTGGGCTTGAATTTTATTGCAAGAAGCTGGGACATACCTTGCTTTGGAAGAAAGAGGATACTGCGGCCGTGGCGATGGGGGAGAGCGAGCTCGTTTTGAGTACCAAAATGGATCCGGAGACAGATATTCTCGTCGAGTCGGTAGTTGAGGCTGTTAAAGTTATTGTGGATGCGGGAGGCGAACTCGTTTTCGGTCCGGAAGAGATTCCGGTCGGTAAGGTCGGCGTTGTTAAAGATCCCTTCGGAAATGTTTTGACCCTGGTTGACTTATCTAAGGGCACCTATAAGACTGACGAAGCAGGCAGAATTTTGGGTATTAAATAAATCGTATATTAGAATAAGGAGATGAAAAAGCTTATCATGTGGAATGTGGTGACGCTCGACGGGCGTTTCGAGGGGGAGAAGCCCTGGGATCTCTCTTTCCATCAGCTCGTATGGGGGCCGGAGTTGGAGGCCTTCATTATGATGCAATTAAGGGAGGCGAGTATGCTCGTCTTCGGCGAGAATACCTACAAGGGGATGGCGGAGTATTGGGTGAAGGCAGATCCAGCGGAACAAAAGGAGGCTACACTCATGAACAGTCTCCCGAAGGTTGTCTGTTCGCCGACACTGGAGAAAGCAGAGTGGAATAATACACTCATTGTCCGTGATGCAGTCAGCGGCATAAAACAACTTAAGGAAGGGGAAGGCGGTCCGATGTTTATCTTTGGCAGCAGTATCCTCTCGGAGTCGCTTATGAAGGCAGGGCTCTTCGATGAAGTTCGCTTATGTATCGCCCCGACTATCTTGGGGAAGGGTCGGCACCTCTTCACTGACACGAATATGCAGCACAATCTTAAGCTGCTTGAGACTAAGCCGCTCCAGAATGGCGGAGTGATACTTCGCTATGAAGTCCTGAATTAGTGTATTATTAGGGATAGGTTTATTTTTTAATTTTATCGATATGACAACAATTTTTCTTATAGGCGTTCTGGGAGCAGTTATTAGTGCAATTGTTGGAACCTTCTGGTACTCCAACCCGACTCCGATGGGGAAGTGGCATATGCAGTATCTCGGCTTCGATAAACTATCGGAGGAGGAGAAGATGAAGATGATTGCCGAGGCGAAGCCTACGATGTGGAAGAGCTACTCCGCACAGCTGGCGCTCTCTTTCCTAACTTCTCTTTTTATCGGGTTCGTGACATTCTATTCAGTGCAGAATGGCGCTCCGGCCAATGCTGTTTACTTTTATGTTGTAACTATCTGGGCTGGATTTACTGTGCCGGCAATTGGACAAAGTATTATCTGGGGAAAAGTTCCGAGCGAGCTCGTCTGGAAGAAATTCTTTTCGGACTCCATTTCCAACTTAGTTGCATTCCTTATCATCGCATTTATAGCGACTCTCTTAGTTTAAAGAATAGATTAGAGGTTCTTAGCTCTTAGACGGTAGGTCTTTTTCTGCAACCTTGACTTATAAGCACATGCTAATATACTGATAATCCAATATGGGAGATTTGTGCAGGGAAATAAACGACTTCGGGAAGGGGATTGGGAATAAGAGCCGATACCGGCTTCTTCAGGCTCTGCTGAATGGGCCGAAGACGGTCGGGGAACTGGTCAAGATATCGAAGCTGTCCCAGCCGGCGGTTTCTCAGCACTTGAAGATCCTCAAGGCAGGCGGCCTGGTTGTCGATGAGCGCCGGGCTCAAGAGGTTTCCTACTCGGTCAATGCCGAATACATGCTTAGCCTACTGAAAAATTTATCAGACCAAGTGCAGAAAAGAAGGAAAAATTCCTAAAAGCAGAACCCATGACACACCTTGCCCACTATCTTAAACCTTACGCCTGGCAGCTTGTGCTCCTCTGCCTTTTAATCCTGGGTCAGACGACGGCCAACCTCGCCCTGCCCGACTACATGGCGAATATCGTCAACAAGGGCGTCGTCGGCCAAGATACGGCGCAGATCTATATCTACGGGCTCACTATGCTCGTCATCACCCTCCTTGGCGGGCTCTGTACCATCGGAGTCGGCTACCTCGCGGCGCGGATCGGTACCGGCGTCTGCCGGAGCCTCCGCGACGATATTTTCGAGAAGATCGAGAGCTTTTCGCTCGTGGAGTTTAACCACTTCTCAACCGCCTCGCTTATCACCAGGAGCACTAACGACATCCAGCAGATCCAGACGGTGCTCGTTATACTTCTCCGCCTTGCGCTCATGGCTCCATTCATGGGTGTCTTGGCGATTATAAAGGCTTATGCCACCGCTCCATCGATGACCTGGATCATGGCCATCGCGGTCTCGGCGCTCGTGGGGATCATCACTCTCATTTTCGCTATTGCGCTCCCGCGCTTCACTAAGGTCCAGGAGCTTGTCGATCGGCTCAATTTGGTCACCCGCGAGATACTGACAGGGCTCCGTGTTATTCGCGCCTTCGACAAGGAGAAGCATGAGGAGGTGAAGTTTAATACCGCCAACCAGGAGCTTACCGACCTCAACCTCTTTATTAACCGCGTTATGGTGATCCTCCAGCCGGCGATGATGCTTATCATGAACGTCACTATGGTCGCCGTCGTATGGGTCGGCGCTCACGAGATAGATATGGGGAGGATCCAGATCGGCGACATGCTGGCCTTCATGCAGTATGCGATGCAGGCTATCTTCGCCTTCCTCATGATCTCTATCATCTTCATCATGGTGCCGCGCGCGTCCGTCTCGGCCGAGCGCGTAGCCGATGTGCTTGAGACGGAGGCAACAGTCAAGGATCCGGAAGAGCCTGTCAGCGCGCCGAAGAGGGGCGGCCGGGTCGAGTTCAAGAATGTGAGCTTCGCCTACCGCGGTGCTGAAGAACCGGTGCTCCACGATATCTCTTTCGTCGCTGTGCCGGGTGAGACGACAGCCATTGTCGGCAGTACCGGCAGCGGCAAGTCGACGCTTATCAACCTTATACCGCGATTTTACGATGCTACTGAGGGTGCTGTGCTTGTCGACGGCCTGGATGTCCGCGCTATGAAGCAGGCTGACCTCCGCGAGCGGATCGGCTACGTCTCACAGCGCTCGATGCTCTTTTCCGGTAGTATACGAGAAAATATTACATACGGCCGTCCTGATGCTGCACCTGACGAGGTGGCTCATGCTGCCGAGATCGCCCAAGCGGCTGACTTCATAAACAGCCTTCCAGATGCACTGGAAAGCCACATCGCCCAAGCGGGAGCCAACGTCTCTGGCGGACAGAAACAGCGCTTGGCTATAGCTCGCGCACTGGCCAAGAAACCGGACGTCTACGTCTTCGACGACAGCTTCTCGGCGCTCGACTTCAAGACTGACGCCGCGCTCCGCCATGCGCTCGCAAGCGAGACGAAGGGCAAGACAGTGATCATCGTCGCCCAGCGCATCAGCACGATTATGAATGCCGAGAAGATCATCGTACTTGATAGGGGCAGGGTAGTGGCAGAGGGTAAGCACAGGGATCTCTTGCAGAATTCGAGCGTCTACCGAGAGATCGCTTCCTCGCAGCTTTCCGAACGCGAACTTGCCGATCAAAAATAATAAAACATGAGCGGAGATAATCCACAGCAGAATAAGCGAGAGAAGAGCCAGGCACCCGGGCCGATGCCTTTCGGCCGCGCTCCGAATATGCCGGTCGCAGTCGAGAAGCCGAAGAATTTCAAGCAGACCTTCGCGACGCTTGGCCGCTATATGGCGCCCTTCCGCACGCTCGTTATTTCCGTAGTATTTTTCGCCATTGCGAGCACGGCATTCTCTATTGTCAGCCCGAAGATTCTTGGCTCTGTCACTGATGAGATCGTTACCGGATATGTGAATGGGCAGATTTATGATCGTCTTATGCGGCAGCTTGCTCCTGGGGCCGTATTTCCTGCCGGTACAACGGGCAGAGAACTGCTTGAGCGCCTTCCGCCTGATGTTCTCCGTAATATTCCCGCGCCCCAGCAGGCGGCTATCAACACGATGGATATTTCTATACGGCCGCACATCAACTACCGGGCGATTATCGGGTATATCGAGCTCCTCGCAATCCTCTATATAATATCGAGCATTTTCGCCTATATTCAGGGGTGGATCATGGCTGGAGTATCGCAGGAGGTCACACTCAGCCTGCGTCGGGATATTTCAGAGAAGATAAACCGCCTTCCGCTCTCGTATTTCGACAGCCGCACCCACGGCGAAGTGCTCTCTCGCGTCACGAACGACGTCGATACGGTGAGCCAGACCTTGAACCAGAGTCTTACCCAGATAGTGACGTCGGTAAGCATGGTGCTTGGCATACTTATCATGATGCTTTCGATCAGCTGGCAGCTGACGCTCGTCGCACTCATCGTTCTGCCGGTCAGCTTCGGGCTCATGGGCTTCGTCGTCGGCCAGTCGCAAGACTATTTCGTCACCCAGCAGGTATCGTTAGGTAAGTTGAATGGCCATGTGGAAGAGTTCTTCTCCGCTCACATCATTATGAAGGTATTTAACGGCGAGGAACGTTCGGTACGCAAGTTCCACGCCATTAATGAAGAGATGTACGACAGCGCGTGGAAGTCGCAATTTTTCTCCGGTCTTTTATACCCAATCATGACCTTCGTGGGTAACTTGGGCTATGTCGGAGTGGCGATGCTTGGCGGCTGGCTGGCGACTCGAGGCTCGATCAAGATCGGCGATATACAGGCATTTATCCAATATATGAATCAGTTCACGCAGCCGCTGACACAGACGGCTAACATCGCCAATGTGCTGCAGTCGACAGCAGCCGCGGCTGAACGCGTATTCGAATTCCTTGGCGAGTCTGATCAGATAGCCGAAGTAAGCGAGCCCGCAGTACTTTCTAATATACAAGGGGCGGTCGAGTTTAAGGATGTAATCTTCGGCTACTCGCCGGAGAAGACTATTATAAAGGGCTTTACGGCTAAGATCTTGCCTGGGCAGCGGGTGGCTATCGTCGGTCCTACCGGTGCCGGCAAGACGACGGTGGTCAATCTGCTCATGCGCTTCTACGACGTTACAGGCGGTTCGATTACGATCGACGGTGTAGATGTGCGAGACATGCGCCGAGCTGAGCTCCGAGGCCTCTTCGGCATGGTGCTCCAAGATACATGGCTCTTTACCGGCACCTTAGGCGAGAATATCGCCTACGGCAAGTCTGGAGCTAGCCACGACGAGGTTATGGCCGCCTCCGAGGCAGCACATGCCAGCCACTTCATCCGCGCCCTGCCGGGAGGCTATCAGATGAAGCTGAACGAAGATGCCGACAATATTTCTCAAGGAGAGAAACAGCTTCTTACTATCGCGCGGGCCATGCTTGCTGATGCGCCGATGCTCATCCTCGATGAGGCGACAAGCTCGGTAGATACGCGCACGGAGGCGCTCATCCAGAAGGCGATGGAGAACTTGATGAAGGGGCGCACCAGCTTCGTCATCGCGCATCGCCTCTCGACGATTAAAAATGCCGATCTGATCCTCGTGATGCGGGACGGCAATATCATCGAGCAGGGGACACACGACTCGCTCCTTATCGCAGGCGGATTTTATGCTGATATATATAACAGCCAGTTTACTAAGACGTAATGTCGAGCAGGCTTCCGAGGTCGTTGCATTCGTAATTATAGATATGTAATATAATCATAAATTCATGAAAAACATATATAAATTTCTGCAGAACCCTTCTATCGCCATTCCGGTCAGCGGAGCCGTTATTGCCCTCCTTGTGTGGGGCATAACGAGCCGTATGAACAGCCTGCCCGCTTATAGTTATGAGGCCGCTGCCCGCGGTTCAGTCTCGGGTACGATTACCTTCTTGGGTACGGTGGTTCCCGCGAACGAGATAGATCTTGCCTTTCTAAGAGGCGGAACCGTTGCATCTGTCCCGGTGCATACCGGGCAGAGGGTCGTTAAAGGCCAGATCCTTGCGTCGCTCTCCAATCAAGATGCTCTCGGTATCCTGAATCAGGCCAAGGGTGCCTATGAAGTGGCTGAGGCTAATCTCGAGAAGGCGAAGAATGGTCCCGCTTCATCAGATCTGGCTGTACCGGAGGCCTCTCTTAAGGCTTCAGAGCAGGTCCTGACTAATCTCTATACAAGCATTCCGGATGCACTCGTGACCGCATACTCGAAGGCGAATGACGCTATACGTACAGAGCTTGCCCCAATTTTCGGAGATCCGGAGTCAAATCATCCAACTCTCACCTTCCAGACGAACAATCCGCAGGCTGCCAACGATGCGTTGCCGCTCCGGCTCTCGTCTTCGCAGGCGCTGAATGTTTGGCAGGGCGAACTTCTGAATACCACGGCATCATCCTCGCCTGACGAGCTTACGGCAGAGCTGAGGTTAAGCCTGGCGCATATTAACGTAATGGGTAACCTTCTCGACAGGGTGTCCGGCTTGCTCGATGGCAGTATCGATCTTTCACCTTCGACTCTGGCGGCCTATAGAAGCAATCTTGCCGCTTCTCTTGCTGAGATTAATGCTTCACGCACGAGCTTGAATAGCCTTCTGCAGAGCGTAGCAGCACAGCAGTCAGCCGTCGCGCTTGCAGAAGCGGGCTTGGCAGCGAAACAGGCTCCCGTCCGGCCGGAAGATTTGGCGATCGCAGAGGCAGGAGTGGATGCGGCGGAGGGTGTCTATCAGTCGGCCGAGGATGGGTATAACAAGACCTTCATTACAGCGCCGACCGATGGCGTTATCACATTCGTAAATCTGAAGGCATTCGAGGGTGCTACTCCGAACCAGACAGTCATAGGCATGGTCTCTACCGGGGCCTTCCAGATGGTCGCGTATGTCGGTGAAGATTTTCTTAACCGACTGCCGCTCGGCACAGATGTGAACGTCACATTCAGTGCTATACCTGGCAGCGTATTTTCAGCTCGCGTGGTTGATACAGAGGGCGGTTCCGCTGTGGCTCAGTCGAATGCCGAATATAAGGTTACGTTCGAGATCAATAGCGCAGATAGCCGCATCCGTTCCGGTCTGGTCGGTTCGGCCGTGCTGGCTGGAGAGGATAAAGAGAACGTGCTTGAGATCCCGCTCGCGGCCCTCTTCTCGAAGGATGGCGAACATTTCGTGCTTATGAAGAAGGGCAGCAGCCTCTTGAAGACGCCTGTCGAGATAGGTGCTGTCGGTACTGATAAGGTTGAGATCACCTCGGGTCTTGCGGAAGGTGACTCCGTTGCGCTCATTAATCGATAATTTAGACCCATGGAAACATTGAATAAAGCAGAAATGCCAGCCAAGACGGACGAACGTACCGGTTTTTTCGCCCGACCTGCCGTACAGAGTATTCTTGGGCTCATTCTCATAGTACTTGCGGCCGGAGCCTTCATTTTTTGGACATATTCATCTACTGCAATCTACATAGATACTGCGCATGTTGCAGCACCGGCTATCAACCTCGGTCCGCGTACTGCCGGGGTGCTCACCGAGATGTATGTCGATGTTGGCGATCTGGTGCTTCCCAATACTCCGCTTGCTCGTGTCGGTTCTGAAACTATTACTGCGGAGGTCTCAGGTGTCGTCACGGCTGTCGACCGCGAGCTCGGCAAGACATTTAATCCGGGACAGGTCGTCGTAACGATGGTCAATCCACTTGACTTACGGGTCGTAGGGAAGATTGATGAAGATAAGGGCCTTTCTGATATATATGTCGGTGAACCGGCGACTTTCACTGTCGATGCTTTCGGGTCGAAAGTTTTTAATGGTGTTGTCGATAGCATTTCGCCGGTATCAGATGTCTCCGGAGTCAGCTTCTCGCTTTCAGATGCGCGGCCCACTGAGCAGTTCGATGTATCTGTCCGTTATGCGACGGAACTTCACCCAGAATTCAAGAACGGCATGTCGGCACGCATCGCGGTATACAAGTAGAATTTAAAAAAGTAACAATTTTTCTATCTTATCCACACTTTTTCTGCGGTCTTAGACCGCTTTTTGTTTTATAATATATGTAACGATTAGCAAAGAAATAATTTTCTCCGGACGAACCATTAGATAAGCAATTAATGCTTAACAAAAGAATAAAGATTGTATCCAAATATTTTTTTAGGCTGTTTTTCAGTATTGCTTTTCTCGTGAGTGCCACCAGCGTCTTAGCTGCTTCGGGCGTGCCATCTGTTATAAGCTACCAAGGCAGACTCATGGACTCGAGCGGCAACCTGCTCGGTGGCAACGGTACGACCTACTACTTCAAGTTTTCAATCTGGAACAGTTCGACTGTCGGGTCCGGTTCCCGTCTCTGGCCGACAGCCTCGCCTTCTACTACGACCGCCACGGTTCGCCAGGGCGTCTTCAACGTTAACATCGGCGACACGGCTAATGGTTACCCGGATGTTCTCGACTACAACTTCAATACCAACAACGATATCTACCTTCAAGTGGAGGTCTCTTCCGATAACAGCACCTACCAGACGCTTTCGCCGAGGCAGAAGATCAGTTCAGCCTCCTTCGCCCTGCTTGCCGGAGCCGTCTCTGGCACCACGACGCCTTCCTCCTTCGGCACCACGACGCCGATCGGCGGTTCACAGGTTACTATCGAGGCTACAAGCAGCTCGAGCGTCTTGGCGACACTTCGCGCCTTCAGCGGTCAGCTGGCTAATCTCTTCCAGGTACAGAATAGCGCTGGCTCCAATATCTTCAGCATCACTGCCTCTGGAGCCCTGTCAGCTTCTTCGACCGCTACTTCCACTTTCGCTTCAGGCATAAATATAAATTCCGGCTGCTTCGCTATCTCTGGCAGTTGCCTCGTCTCATCTTCCGGCGCTGGCTCCTTCACCACTCTTAATGTCTCCGGCCTGACGAACTTGGCCAATGCTTCTACGCCACTGCTCTCTGTTCTTAATGGTCTTTCTGTCGG
>CAYUNB010000025.1:0-9510 GCA_964446095.1 uncultured Candidatus Saccharibacteria bacterium | reverse complement strand
CCACCGGTGGGAAGGAGGGGTGAACGGCAAAATTTTTCATCCAGGGCGCGAAGCTTTGCTTAGGCCACAAGTTCGTCCACTACTGAATGGTGACCAGGTTGCCGAACCACTGATGCGCCAGCCCGTTTGCGATGACGAGTGCCACGCGCTGCTTAGCGGCGGCCGAAGAGTGCTCCGGATCGATAAGCAGAGCCGTCTCACGGTAAGTGATAGCGCCCCAGTTCTCCATCGCGCCGGCGGCGAAGTCAGGAATAGCGATGACATCAAGGAGCGGCATCGGGTACGCTATGCCGAAGTAGTCGTTGTAGTAAGAGAGCATCTTGGCAGTCGTATCGAGCGCGAACTCGGCCTGCGTCTTCTTACCTGGCGTTACGAAAACTCGCACCACTACACCCTCCTTGGTCTTGGTCTCGATATATTCCAGGTCGCCGACAATGTAAGCCACGAGATAAGTCGACATCTTGGGTGTTGGTGCGAAGGTGACAACCTTGTATCCGGATTCATGCTCTTTAATATCCTCTATGTGAGTGTTCGAGACGACCGTGTGAGACTTAGGCACCATAAAGGTCAGATCGAAGACGGCCTTAGCCGAAGGTTCATCGACGCAGAGAAAGGCGCGACGGGCGTCTGTAGCTTCAAACTGAGTGGAGGCCATGAACTTCGTCTCGCCGTCAGCAACATACTTACTCCGATAGAAGCCGGCCATCTTGTCGTTGATCTCACCGGTGAACTTAAGATCGAACTCGGCCTGACCGGCTGGAATAGAGGCATCAAATTTGAAAGTCACCAGCTCTTCCAGCGGCTTGTAAGAAACTTTCGCCTTATACTCCTTGCCAGCTGCACGCAAGAGAGCTTCAGAAACCTTAATATCAACACCATGCAAAGCAATATCCTTCACCGGCTTGTCGAGCTTCAGGTATATAGTCTCCTCGCACTTGAAAGTGAAATTATTGAGATCCGGATGGATCATCAGACGATAGCGTTCCGGCTTAACATGCGCTGGTAAAGTTATAGATTTTTTATTTTTCATAGGCTTGATTTTATATTATGAAAAGGTAAAATACAACAACTATGCTTGAATATAACGAAATAACAGTTAGAAAATATATCATCTTCGAGGGTGAGCCTTACGAGGTACTCGCTTCACACGTCTTCAGAAAGCAGCAGAGGAAGCCGGTCAACGCCACTAAACTGAAGAGTCTATTGAATGGGCGCATAGTGGAATACTCCTTCCACCAGAACGAGAAGGTTGAGGAGGCGGATATCGATCATAAAGATATTAAGTACCTTTATAATAACCGCGGCGAATATTGGTTCTCCGAAGAGAATGATCCGTCTAAACGGTTCAAGATCGAGCCGGAGATGCTCGGCGACCAGGTGAAGTTCCTTAAGCCGAACTCACTTGTTGAGGCTATGGTCTTCGACGAACAGATCGTCGGCATCACCCTACCGATCAAGGTGGAGCTAAAAGTTATCGAGGCTGCTCCTGGTATCAAGGGCGATACGGCCAAGGGCGGTATGAAGCAGGTTAAACTCGAGACTGGCGCGATGGTTAACGCCCCGCTCTTCGTCAACGAGGGCGACATACTTAGAATCAATACCGAGACCGGCGACTATGTCGACAGGGTGACAGCTTAAATAATAAGAATAATAAAAAGGCAGAGCTTCATCTCTGCCTTTTGCTTTGCCTAAAAATCTACCTTCGACTACTGTAACCGCCGATCCGGCCATCATCCGGCCAGTCATGGCCAGAGTTATGGCAACAGCCGCTACCTTCCGAACTTCTGCTTAGGGCTTCTTCCAAGTTCTTGATCTTATCGAGCGCTTCGGCAAGCAGAGGATTTTTCTTCCTCTCCTCTCGAATCTTCTTCTCTTCTGCTGCCCTGCCAGCCTTCTCGGCGGCTATCCGCCTCTTCTCCTTCATCTTCTCCTGCCTGTCGTACTTCCAATAGTCAGGACAATACTTGTCCACAATCCGCTTGAACCTTCTCTTGTCCTTCATGTAGTGCCGGATAACACCCAGAGTGTCATTGCCGAGCTTCGGATACGGCAACTTACTCTTCTGTCCATAAATAGCGATAATGTTTTTAAAAACACTTTTCGCCCATAGACCAAGACTCTTGGTTTGTTTCTGAAGTCTCTCAAAGAACCTTAAATCTTTGGGGCCCCAACCCTGACCATGTATTGCTAAGACCTCAAGACACCATGACTCATGAGGAGAAATTTCTCGGGAAGATGTCACGATCGAATTACCTCCTCTTATTTAAATGTCAAAAGACAAAAGGATGGCATATCCTGCCATCCTTTATAACCCATAAAATTTGAAAAAGTTATCTTGCTACGAAGGGCACCAATGCCAAGTGGCGGGCTCGCTTGATAACTGTCGCAAGCTTCTTCTGATGCAGAGCGCAGACGCCGGTCTTGCCAGTCTTCAATATCGAAGCATGCTGGTTGATAAACCGCTTTAAGGTATCTGTATCCTTGTAGTCAACGTATTTGAACCCGTTGGTACAGAAGTAGCACTGTTTGTTGGAATTATTTTTCATGGTTGCTTTTTGGTATTTAAACTTAGAAAGGTATATCGTCTGGGTTTATCTCTTCGCTCGGATAATCGATAGAATCGGAGTCCGACTCGCCAGGACCGGCGCCGCCAGCCATCTCCTCCGGCATTCTTGGAGCTCCCCCTGGAGCTGCGCCATCGCGCTTAGGACCGAACTGGACTCTATCAGCCACGATCTCGGTCTTATACTTCTTGACCCCGTCCTGGCCGGCCCAGCTTCTTGTCTGGATCCTACCCTCGACGAGCACCGACTGACCCTTCCGCAAGAACTGAGCAGAGGTATCAGCCTGGCGGCCGAAGACTACGACATTGTGATACTCGGTAGCCTGCTGCTTATTGCCAGTCTTATCCTTCCAGACTCGATCGGTGGCGACGGAGAGCGTTACCACCTTCTGGCCTGACGGCAGGGCTCGGGTTTCAGGATCCCGAGTCAAGTTGCCTATGATTATCGCTTTGTTTAAGTACATTACTATATTTTACGCTGCCACCTTGCTCGAGTCCAGGAGCTGGTCGATCTCCTTATCGAGCTCCTGCTCGGACATCTTCTTCTCCCCGCCCTCGGCCTTAGCCTTAGCTGGAGCACCAGTGCGCATAACCCTCGGGCTATCCTTGACCGGCTTGATGATCAGGAAGCGGAGAATCTTGTCGTTCTTATCGAAGGCCTCCTGGATAGTGACAACAGCGTCGGAAGTGGCCTTGAACCTCATGGAGCCGAAGTAGGCATCCTCGAAGCGGGCCTTCTTGCTGGAGATACCGCGCTGGCGGATCTCGTAGGCAAGCTTCCTCATTTTAGGCTGTTCCTCTGACTCTATGAAGCCGCCGGCATTCTCAATATGAGAACGAAGCATGTTGACCTCATCAGCCACTTTATCTTCAGGAATAAGGGGGATAATTAGATATCCGACCTCGTAAAGCCTCTTTGTTGTATCATTTTCCATGTTGCGACATACTACCAAAAACCCCAGAAAAAGGCAATAGTTGCGCGCAAAACATAAGAAAAGCCCCGGATGAACCGGGGCCGGTGACTTAGTTTTTATATTATCTTAACTGGCAATTTCTAAATAAATAGCAAAGCGGGACAGAGTCTATCGAAGTCACGATCGAACCAGAAGTAGGCCCAATCCCATTTAGTACCTGACCAATAGAGATAGGGCACGGCATAATGGTCCCCTTCATAACGATAGATCGTCCCCCAGAAAAAGATGTACTGGCCCGCACGCTTCCACTCTTCAGGAATTAAATAAGGATTAGCGAGCAGGTAATGAAGGAGCGGGGCGCCTGGCACCCTTTCCCCCTGAAGCAACGTCCTCATTCGAAATCCCTTAAGAGAAGTTTTATCCTGCTGTCCAGCAAAAAGGAAGGTGCGTAACATCTTGGGATTCCAAGTCCACCTGCCGCGAAAACGACTCGTGATCTGATCCTCTTCTCGCACTTCCCATCCACTGGGATTTAGACTTGGCGGTATGATGTGTGATGCGGGTTCGAAGTCAATAATATGCTCTAACCAGGACTTCTCCTTCCTTAGAAACTTCTTGAATTCTTCGAACCACTCCATGCCATTCTTGCCCGCGAGCTTCTCCAGGAGATCGTAGATCGCTCCCAGAAAGGCTTCGGGCATCTGCGTAAGCACTAGCACAATGTTGCCGAGCATGCTGTTACGCATGGTCAGTCTCCTTCCCCCGCTTGGCGGAGGTCGCCCGCCCAGCACGTACGGCCAGACAGGACTTCTTATTAATTGCCAAAAACCTAAAATTTTCTAAATATTTTATAGCACAATATAAGCTATATTGTCAATATTTAGTGGGATTTATATTTTGAAAACCCTCCTTGCGTTGGCGACTAAGGTTGCGGCGGCTTCGTCTTCAGGCAGGCCCTTAATCTCGGCAATGCGGCGGGCTACGTAGCGGACATTAGCTGGTTCGTTCCGAGAGCCGCGGTGGGGTACGGGGGCGATGTAGGGGCAGTCCGTCTCTGTCAGGATCATATCGAGCGGAGCGAACTTTATGAGCTCTTCGTAGTCAGCCATACCTGGCTTCTTGCTTTTAGGGAAGGTCACCGCGCCGGTAAAGGAGAGTGTGAAGCCGTAGTCAAGAAACTTCCGAGCATCGTCGACACTGCCGGCGAAGAAGTGGACGTCTCCCCTAACCTTCGGATTCATGCCTCTTAAAATATCGAGTGCATCTTGGTAGGCATTGCGACCGCTATCAACTCCGTTTCTAATATGCAGCATGAGTGGCTTGCCGAGTTCGTCGGCCAAACGGATATGATCTTGGAAAACCTTCTTCTGCCTGTCGGCTGTCGCTTCGTCCAGCCGGTAGTAGTCCAAACCGCACTCCCCTATGCCGACCACCTTGGGATCAATAGCCAGCCTCTTATAAGCCTCGTAATCGAACTCTTCGCCTCGAGAAGTAAACTCCGCTCCCCAGCCGCCGAGCTCCTGCTGGTCGTGGAAAGATTTGGCAGTGTGAGTGGGGTGAAGAGCTACGGTAGCGAACACCCCTTCCCCACTCCGATTAGCAAGCTCAACCGCCGCCTTAGAGGTGTCATATTGCGTGCCGACATTGATCATCCAGACACCAGCTTCTCGAGCACGCTCTAAAACTGCCTCTCGATCTTCATCGAAAGCGGCAAATTGGAGATGGGAATGAATATCGATATATTTAGGATCCATGATATTTTTAATTTTTTAAAGAAAGAATAGAGTGCGAGCGAAGACGGCCGCAGAAATCTTTTGCTCGGTTCCGAGTATATACGAGGAAAAAGTTTCGAGGACAAGCGAGTCTTCCGCAGGAAGAAGACGAGCGGTCGAGCGATGCTCTAATTTCTTATTTCAAAAAATTATCCTATTCCTTTCTTAAGAAAAGCGGCTCAGGCATCTTGTTCATCTTGATAGCCTCAATAATCTTCTTCGAAGTCTCCGGCATGAAGGGTGTAAGCATGTGGGCAATAGAAAGTAGGTGGCCTAAGAGATTCTTCACGACTTCGCGAGCTTCGTCTGGGTTAGTCTTGAAGACGAGGAAGGGCTTCCGCTCCTGGATCTCGGCATCGACTTCGGCGATGAGCTCCCAGATATAATCCATGGCCATTTTAAATTCATAATTTCTTACAAGCTTATCGTAACCGGCTGGCATCTGTGAAACCTCCTCTACAAGCTGCGAGATCGGCGAACTCTCGAAATAGCTCTCCGACATCTTAAGCACGCGACTGGTTAAGTTGCCGAGACCATTCGCGAGGCCGGAGTTGTAGGCCTCCTTGAAGCGCTCCTCAGTGAAGTCGCCGTCTTCGAAAGGGGTTATCTCGCGAGTTAAGAAGTAGCGCAGCGCTTCAGTACCATAGCGCTCCACCATGTCGAATGGATTGATAACATTGCCGAGAGACTTGCTCATCTTCTTGCCGCCAGAAGTAATGAAGCCGTGAATGACTATCTGCTTAGAGGACTCGATGCCGGCTGACATGAGCATTGCCTGCCACATAGCTGACTGCTGCCGAAGATTGTCCTTGCCAGCGAACTGGATAACTGGCCACCAGGAACTGAACTCTTCCATCTTGTCAGGCCAGCCGATAGCCGAGATATAGTTAACTAGAGCATCGAACCATACGTACATCGCCTGGGCTGGGTCGCCAGGCACTGGCACACCCCAGGGCATCTTAGAAGCTAAGCGGGAGATAGAGAAATCCTCCAAGCCCGACTCAACGAACTTCTTAATCTCATGGAAGCGACTCTCGGGTATTACGAAGTCGGGGCGCTCTTCATAGAGGTCGAGTAGCCTTTGCTGATATTTAGAAAATCTGAAGAAATAGTTCTCCTCCTCACGAATCTGGATCTCAAGATTCGGATGGATCGGACAACAACCGTCGACAAGCTCGGAATCCGTTTTTTCCAGCTCGCAGCCGACGCAGTACTTGATCTTATAGTTCTTCTTATAAATATCACCATTCTCTTGGCAGACCTTCCAGAACTCCTGAGCTGCCATCTTGTGATGCAGATCTGTCGTGCGAATAAAGTTGTTGTAAGTCAGGTTAAGAGCCTGCTTCAACTTATCGAACTTAGCCGCATACATGTCGGTATAAGCTTTGGGGTCAAGGTTGGCTTGGAGCGCCTTCTCGTAGATCTTCTGTCCATGTTCGTCGGTGCCGAAGTTGAAGAAAACTTCATAACCGAGAAGCCGGTAGTACCGCGCTATGACATCGGCCTGTATGATCTCCAAGGCGAAGCCGATATGCGGCTCGGCATTAACATATGGCAATGTTGTCGTTAAATATATTTTTGGCATTTTTGTAAATCTAAGCCTGATTAGCGCCGAAGACGCGCTTGCGCTCTTCAATATCCGATACAAGTTCCATCACCACAGCAGCACCCGGAACGGCGAGCAAAGCTCCCCAGAAGCCGGCCAGCTCTAACCCCATGATGATGAAAAGTACCACAAGGAGAGGCGGAACGCCAGTCACCTTGCGGACGACGAGCGGATAGATGAGATGATTCTCGAACTGCTGGATGATGATATAAAAACCGAAGGTCATTAGGCCGAGCGTCGTACCTTCCGAGAAGGCGACAATGATGCCTGGCGCCGCGGCGAGGATAGGACCGAAGACCGGTATGATCTCGAAGACGGTAGCGAAGATGGCCAGCGCCAAAGCGTATTTAACTCCAAGCACCGACAAGCCTAAGAAAACGAAAACGCCGATCAAGAGTCCGAGGAGTATCTGACCCTGCATCCAGTAACCGATCTTCCGCTGCGAGCGATTCCAGAGGTCGGCAATATATTTCTCATATTTGGCATGGCTAATGAGCCGCAGGAAGCTCTCGATCCCCTTCTCCTGTACCGAGAGATAGAAAGAGACCACGATAAGCAGCAGAAGATTTACCACGCTGCCGAAGAAATACTTAGCCGTGGCTACTACGCCATCGGTCGCCCCCTGGCTGATCCCGAGCGACGAGAGGAGGTCGTCGAAGGAGAAGCTGTTGGCAAGATTATCTTTAAAATGGTCGAATATAGCAGCCGGACCGGAAGACATGTAGTCGTCGAAGCTGATCGACTTGATATACTGCGGAACAGTGTTCACTAGCTTGAAGAAGTCGTCGAAGACAAGCGGCAGGAACCAGACAGTCAGACCGATAAGCAGGGAGATTGATATGACATATATAACGATCACTGCCGGCACGCGAGGTATGCGCCAGTGCATCAGCCAAGCAGTCATCGGCTCTATCGCAGAGGCAATGACGATCGAGCTCAAGATAATGAGAACGAAGTCGCGAAGGTAGTAGACCAGCCAGAAAAGAACCAGGAAGCAGATCGTCTTGATGATCGTGCCGGCGGTGATAGATATCGTAATGTTATCTGGGTCAGCTTTCACAGCCAAATTTTACTATATATGCAATATCTTGGCAAAGTGAGAGACGGACTCGAACGGGCCGATCAGAGTCAAGTTGAGGCCGCCATCCCTGAAGATCTCCTTAGCCGCCTTCTGAACCTCCCTAGCAGTCACCTTCTGAATCTTCTTCGCAACCTCTTCGGGCCCTTCTAAGGGCTTTCGCATAATCTCCATGCCGCCATAGTAGCTAGCGATAGCATCGGAGGTCTCGAGGCCCAGTGACAAGCCCCCGACCATCGAGTCCTTGAACACCTGCAGCTCCTTGTCAGCAAGCGGGACCTCAGCAAGCCGCTTGCACTCTTCGAGAATCGCCTTGATAACCTCTTCAGCTCGGCTGTTGTCTGCTCCCGCCGAGATAGCCAGGTAGCCATGGTCGGTGAAGGTGTCATTCTCCGCCCGGCCATAGTACGCGGCCTCCATCTTCCCCCGAATTCTCTGGAAGAGCCGCGAGCTCTTGCTGCCTCCAAGGATATTAGCCAGCAGCTCAAGAGTATGATTGCGCTTATCGTAGGCGTCGTATGTACGGAAGGCAATGACAAGATGAGTCTGGTCTGACTGCTTGTGGCGAACCAAAATCTGCGGCTCCTTCTGACCCTCCTTGGTCTTCACTTTGCCAAACTTCTTGCCGTGAATAACATTCTTAAATTGAGATTCGATCTGCTTGAAGATCGTTTTCTCGTTATACTTGCCTGCCACGACAACAGTCGTTGCAGATGCCACATAATGCTCGCCGCGATACTTCAAGAAATCGTCGCGATTCAAAATCTTAATCGTCTGCTTGTCGCCAGCGATGCTCCAGCCGGCCGGCTGGTCGCCATAGAGCAGCTCGGTTAAGAGATCCTGTACCTTCCTCTGCGGCAAGTCCTCATACATATTGATCTCCTCAATCACGACACCCTTCTCCTTCTCGATCTCGGCTTCGCTAAAGAGCGGATTCTGATAGAGATCGGCGACGATCTCGAGAGCTTTATCGAAATAGGGGGCTGAAACTTTAGCGTAATAACCGGTATATTCATGCCCAGTAAACGCATTGTACTGAGCGCCAAGCGAATCAAGCGCAGCTGAGATCTCGATAGCCCGCGGACGGCTGCTGGTACCCTTAAAGCACATATGTTCCAAGAAGTGAGAGAGGCCGTTTATCTTCTTCGCCTCATACTTGGAGCCGGCCTCGACTAAAACTAATATCGTGGCAGCCAAGCTGTCCGGATTCGGTACGGAGATGATACGCAAGCCATTTTTCAACACCTTTTTCTTATATTTCATGGGCAATATATTAACACATATATAGATGATTGTTAGCTTTGCTTTTTTACAGATTTATGTTAGAAAAAGAATAGATTTTTCGCTGTTTGACTAGGGAGGGTATACATGCTGCACAGATTCCCCGACGAACCGGAAATTATCGATCGCGATCTGCCGCTTGAAGAGCAGAGCGACGATAAAGAGAAGAAGAGGAAGGAAGAGGAGCGCCGCAAGAGAGATGTTGTGACTGGGAAGATTATCCTCGACAAGATGAAGGAGAAGGAGCGCAAGGATAAGGAAGACGATCCTATGGATAAAAAGAAGATCAATAAGAC
>CAYUNB010000024.1:0-9576 GCA_964446095.1 uncultured Candidatus Saccharibacteria bacterium | reverse complement strand
GTCCACTCGCCGAGGTATTCCTCCATTTCGGCCATGCCGCCTTCGTCCAGAGCCGCCTTAAGTACGGCCTTCATCATCTGCATGTCGCCGTTGCCGAGTCTGCCGGTGACGAAGGCCTCCTCTTCTGCTCCGGTTATCTCATGGAAGTTTGGCATTTGCTTGTAAACTTCAAGAGTTCCGACCTGTGGCCCAAGGTGCAAGTGGTCGATCGGGTAGATCTTGATCTGGCCCTGGGCCGGCTTGTAGTTGGCATAGACCTGCTTCAGAATCTTCCGCAGGCTCTCGATATTTTTCGCATCGATATGTAGGTGCACCCTGTCTGATCGGACATCTTCGGCGCGATAGGGTGGGACAGGGAAGAAGGAGTGGCGGGGAGTTTTGTCGTTTAGAAGTTGCGTCAGCACGTCTTTCGCTTGACCGAAGACTTGATCTGGACTCTGTTCAGCGTCGATTCTCACAACCATGCTCTCTGGGAACCAGTCATCAGAGAGTGCCTGATAGCTCATATTGTGGCTATGAAATTCTTGAACTCTTTCTTCAGCTTTTTCAGAAGTATCGGTCGAGCGTTCGTTACGCCCAACTTGGCGGCTTATAGCCACGCCGTCTCCACAGTCGAGGTAGAAAACTACAGTCGGCTCGATATCGGCACCACGCAAGTTAGCCAGATCTTCCTTAGACGGTGGATATCCATCGAGGATGTATCCATTCAGGCGGCAATCAGACACCGCCAGCCGTTCAAGCACTAGATCCTTCATAATGTCAGCTGGCACGAGTTGGCCCGCTTCCATATGTTCTCTGATAGTTTTGGCGTGCCGGTGGGTATTATTACTAACCACTTTTCTGACAAGGTCGCCAGTGCTCACGTGGACTAGGTGATGTTCTGCTGCTAGTCTCTTGGCGAGAGTTCCTTTGCCTGATCCGGGCAGTCCTGCCAGGAAGATGCGCGGCTTCTCGTCGAAGTATTCTAAGACAGCTGCCTTGAAGCCCTCGATGCCATCATCGTAAAATCTGGTATCGATGGCAGGACAACCGACGATCATTGCTGAAGGTTTGCTGCTCTTTCGATAGAGACAGAGCAGAGGTCTCTTAAGTTC
This sequence comes from uncultured Candidatus Saccharibacteria bacterium, assembly GCA_964446095.1. Lineage (GTDB taxonomy): Bacteria > Patescibacteriota > Minisyncoccia > Phycocordibacterales > UBA12445 > JACQCV01. The sequence goes on along the minus strand of CAYUNB010000024.1, from coordinate 8,482 downwards.
GAGAGCCCAGCCGGCCATAAAACCGCCGCCAGTGGAGGGCTCCGAGAAGTCAGCGATGAAGATGTCACTTTTCATTACCAGCTTGGCATCTCTTTCGTAGATATCGACATCGTTTTTCATATTCATGTCGACGGTCTCCGGCGAGGCCATATGCTTCGTCAAGACATCGCCAATGGTCTCCAAGAATTCGATCTGTTCCTTGGCCTTGGCGAAGTTGATACCGCCGCGGACTGCGGTGGCGAAGTAGATCTGCAGACGCTTATTTTCCAAAATTCGAGACCTCCTTAATATCCCAGAACCATCTTCTTCCGAAGATGGCCTTGATCATCATTGCAGTCGGCTTGAAGAGAGGGGAGGGAAGTTTATTAAGGTCATACCAGTCCCAGCTTTCAACTTTATCTGGTTCCATCACTCTTACTTCACCCCTTGCCCATTCGGCCGTTACGCCGATATGAACGTAATGTTTAGGGGCGTAGTCGGCTACATTAAGAAAGCAGAGCGGGGAGACATCCTTGATCTCCACGCCTGTCTCTTCCAGGGTCTCGCGCCGTGCGCAGGCTTCAATATCCTCCATATTCTCCAGGTGGCCGCCAGGCGAGGAGTATTCTCCCGCACCATGCGAACCTTTACGTTTACCAAGAAGAACTTTATCGCCTTTCATCACCAAGACACCTACGCCGACCATCGGCCGGAGCTTACTTTCCATGAAGCAGCACCTCCTACTATCCATTATCAAAGAACTATCCCAGACCAATAAAACTAACATCATTTATACTTAGAGTCAATGTCTAAGATTGACATTGAGCCTTATATATTATAGTTTATTGATGGATTTGACCCTTGAAAATAAGGAGGCATGCATGCGCCGAGTGGTGTATCTACAGACCAAGAATCAGCAGAAGCTCGAGGAGTATAGGAAGATTCTGGGGCGGTATAATATCGGGGTTCTGCAGTTGTCGGAAGAACCAGACTTCTCTAAGGACGGTTTTCCTTTTGAATTCAGGCAACTTCTAAGTTCTCAAGAGACAGAACAAAAGGTTATTGCAATTCTTAAGGAGGAGTCTGGTCTGTATATACCTGGTACAGATCAGGTGGCTAGCCACGATCATCTTACTGTTGTTGAAAACAGGACAACGCTGACTGCCTTCATTAAAAATAAAGCCACTATTACTTATATGAGCAGGCAATATAGCGCCGTGGTCTCTGGCTACATCGACCGGAAGCGCGCCGTTGCCGACAAATCTTACGTCTTCGGCTGGGATGACATCTTCGTCAGCGCAGGTTGTCAGCTGACCTACCATGAGATGCGGCAGAAGGGGCTTAAGCTCTCTGCACGCGATAAGGTCTTGGCGGAGTACATCAAGGGCTACTTGTACTATAAAGAGCGCAAGGATTTAAAACATAATCCTCAGGGGCAGACTACCACTATCGACTTTGCCAACAGCGTGATCGATTTCGTGAGGGGCAATAAATATCTCAACAACCCTCACATCGCCAAGTATGGCCTTAAGAATCTGATCGATCGCGTACTAGCCTCGGGCCTCTTCCTTCGCTCGCCGAAGAATCAGCGCGAGTGGATCTACTGGATGCCTGGTGCCAATGCTGGGATACCGCTGACGGCGAAGTCTGACGACGTGCATGAGGTTACTTACGGTGCCCACGACTTGATTCACTTCGCGAAGCCGGATCTGGTTCCAGATGGCGAGGCGAGTCTGCTCCACCGCAAGGTATCTATCGTCTACCGTATGATGAGCGAAGCATTCACGATCGTGTATGCCGATATGCTCTTCATCGACACGTTAGAGAAAAGCGGAGTGGAGTATGACTTCAGCAAGCGGAAGATCAAGCCTCTCTACGACTCGTTGACTCTCGATATGGAAGGGGATATGGCTGGTTCGATCAAGAAGCTTCTATATGCCAGCGTTCGTTACTGTCTATTAGGGGACGACAGCTACTACAAGGCATTGGGTGCGGATCCTGTAGCACTACAAGCTTTCAAAGATAAGTACAAGCCCTTCTTCGTGGAGGATTACCGCTGGACTGATCAGAATACCTCCTTCATATTCGAGGAGGCCGATAGGTTCAAGAAATGGCGCACTTCTGTGAAGCCCCTGACGGAGAAGTTCAGTCACTATCTTAAGGGTTCGATGACTGTGTCGGATTGTATTAAGAGTCTCCACTGGAGCTTCGGTGAGCTGGATTCTATGAAGCCGGCCGAACTGGTGGATGCCATCTTCGAGATGAGCTTCAATATGAATATTGCACCAGCTCTGGTCGGTAATACTCTGCCAGAAGTTGATCGTGAGGCAGCACTCCGCGGCGCCTTCCTGAAGTACGTGATCGGCCAGCTGCATATCTTCGACGTCTATGACTTCGTGCCGGAGGCGAAGATCTACCGCGAGCAGATCGTTAAATATCTCGACGAGCGGCTTGATACTCTTGATCTGGCTGGTATAGAGACGGTTAGAGCCTTCTATAATCAGTTCGTCGACATCTTGAGCGATCGCAGCATCATCAGTACTGATGATCGCGACACCTATAAGGAGATTTTCCCTCTCTTCCCGCCTTTCTATATTCATTACGACGGTGCGAAGGAGACTTACGAAGAGCTCGATGTGGTCAGCCAGAGAATCTTAAATCGCTAATTCATAATCCCTCGTTGAACGGGGGATTTTTTAATATAAAAATACCCCGCGCTGGTGGCGCGGGGTCGATACACTAAGCTCTCATGATACCTGACCGAGGACTTCTCTTCCTGGTTTGCTTTGCATGTACCTTTCGGGTAATGGTTCTGATGATAGACATCTCGAGAATCCCATTCTTACAAGGTTTTGTCTCCTCGAGAGTGAGTTCCTCTCCTGCCAGCGCAAGTTCGCGCAGGAGGTAGCTGCATTCCGTATCAAAGGTGGATTTTCCGACTCCAGGACTACTTGGTACGATCTGGACCACTACACAGCCTTGACGAAGGTGGTTGACGGCAGCGATCACAGTTGCCTTAATCACTTGATTGCTGTCACAGTAGAGGACCGGAACCGGCAGATTTTGGTTCAACTTACGCCTCCTGTCCCGTCAAGTTCTGCTCGGCTTCTGTCTGTTCGATCGGAGTGACGATGAGATTCAGGCCGAGAAGGTAGAGATTGTAGTCGGGGGAGACGGGGACAGCCTGGCCGACACCCTTCACCTTCCGGGCTACGACGGGCTTGCCGTTCGGCTGGAGGTAGGGCGCGCGGTCCTTGAAGTAGAGCAGGATGACTGACTGGGGATCTTCGGCGGTTGAGGCGCGGTGTGGGTTCTTGTAAGTCTCCATGGTCCACATCGCTTCGCTGCAGAGCTGCTTCAAGTCGCCGCGGTTCATCGCAAGGAGAGTCTTGTGCTCCTCGCGGATGCTGGCCTTCTCCTTCGGGACGAAGAGGAAGCGCACCATGAAGTAGGTGTTCTTAGAGATCGGGTCGAGCCGTTCCTGGGCGTAGGCATTGACGAGCTCGTAGCCGGATTCTTCGAGATTCTCCCTGATGTAGAGCGCAGAGATATTCTTGACCGGAGCCAGGATCGGAACACCTGCCGCGTTACTCTCCCTCATCTTCCGTTCGGCATCGTTCTCGATCGGCCTACGGGTGATCCAATCGGGGATCACGTTATTGTTGCGGGTTCTGAACTGCAGCATGATCGACTTCACGCTCTTGTCGAGCTGGAAGGTTCTGCCGAGTTCCATCTGGGGCCTCCTCTCGCCTTGTTTTACAAGGTTCGCTGACGTTTAAGGTTCTGTTTAAATATTAGCATGAAATGTAATTATGGTCAAGGTATATTAAAAGGCTGCATTATTGCTACAATGAACCTCATGGCGCTGATAGATAATAAAAAGGCCGGGCTGAAATACGAGGTGCTTGAGCGGTATGAGGCCGGGATAGAGCTTCTAGGCTTCGAGGTGAAGTCTGTTAAGGCTGGCAACGGTTCGCTAGACGGCGCGTACGTCATTATTCGTGGCGGGGAGGCTTACCTTATCAACGCCCATATCGGAGCGTATCAAACTGGCAATACTCCGAAGGAGTACGACCCCCGCCGCAACCGCCGCTTGCTCCTGACTAAGAAGGAGCTCCGCGAGCTCTCCGCCTCCGGCGAAGAGAAGGGTTTGACAATAGTGCCTTTGGCATTATATAATAAAGGCCGCAAGATAAAGATCGAGATCGGCATCGCCCGCGGCTTGAAGAAGTATGATAAGAGGGAAGTGCTCAAGAGGCGGGAAGTTCAGAGGGAGATAGAGCGTACTTTGAAAAGTTAAGGACTGGATTAGAAATTCCAGAGTTGGATGTAGGACGCGGAGAAAGTGAGCATTGCGAGGAAAATGTACATATTAGTACATTGACGAGCAAGCGGAACTTTCGACAAAGTCATACGCCAACTATGCAATTTATAATGGGGATGATCGGCCTAGACAATTGGCTGACTCCGACTTGCGCATAGCCGAGTAGCCCGGGAGGCTCGTTAAATAAACCCAGGAACGATTAAGTGCAAACTTATCGAAAACAGCAAAGAGGACTTTGTCCCCTTTCGCTTTCGCCTACGCTCTAGCATAAGCTAAGACCGTAAGCCGTCTCTCCAGCTATTTTCCATAGGCTGGATCAAGACGTTATATAATGGAAGTAGAATGCTCGTTCTTACCTGGCGAGCGTTTGAAACCCCTTCGGGGGATAGGGTAATAGGCATGTTAGTATTTCGTCTGTTTCTGAACTAAGATGCCGAACTCCTCGAAAGAGGTTGAAGCAGAATACGCTATGTAGAAACATTTCGGCTAACCTTTTGCACGGCGGTTCGATTCCGCCCATCTCCACTGGTAAAAACATTAGCGCCTCCTGGCGCTTTTTGTTTTTTCAGTGGAGTGGGAGCGAGTGAACTGCTTCACTCGCGTCGGAATCGAACGGGCGGAGCCATGTCTCATCGGGACGGGCGAGCCGGGCCGGCAAGCACTTATGAGCGAAGCGAATTAGTGACTTGGTATGTCGATTCTACATTTTTATCGCGGGTTTCCCAGCCGGTTCGATAGCGAAGCTTCCCACTTCATCCTCACCATATCGTAACCCAGATATAATCCAAGTTAATTCGTTTCATAAAGATGTTACACACCTTCGTTACCGTAGGAGGGTTACTTTATGTATAATGTTTCTATGGAAAATAAAACAAAATCGTCCGCTATAGAGATGTTAAACAAGGTCCCGGAAGTTACCTTATATTTCTGGATCATTAAGGTGCTATGCACCACGGTCGGGGAAACATTTGCAGACTTTCTCAATAATAGCCTTAACTTCGGGCTTACTGGCACATCTATAATAATGTCTCTTGCGCTGGTTATTGTTTTAATCTTCCAATTCCGAGCCAAGAAATATATCCCCTCGGTCTATTGGCTGGCAGTAGTTCTTTTAAGTGTCGTAGGAACTCTGATTACAGACAACCTGACAGACAATCTCGGAATCTCTTTGATATATACGACCGCAGTCTTCTCGGTGCTCTTGGCGCTAACATTCTGGGCCTGGTATGGAAGCGAGAAGACGCTATCTATCCATTCAATCTTAACTACTAAGAGAGAGGCTTTTTACTGGGCGACAATTCTCTTCACTTTCGCTTTGGGTACTGCGGCCGGGGATCTCGTCGCGGAGAGGTTTGACCTCGGCTATTTGACTTCACTCCTCATCTTTGCCGGGTTGATCGTAATCGTCACCGCAGCATATCGTTATCTGGAATTAAACGCCGTCGCTTCATTCTGGATCGCCTATATATTGACCCGTCCGCTAGGTGCATCTATAGGAGACTATCTGTCGCAAGCTAGGTCTGATGGCGGACTTGGTTTAGGGACGACTGCGACGAGTGTAATTTTCTTGCTGGCGATATTAGGCTTAGTTGTGTATTTATCGTTAACAAAACAAGATCAGATTGAGGCTACGGACTAAAGCCTCTTATAAAGCTGCTTGAAGATCACTTTCTGGAAGCTGGCTAGAGCCGGGTCCTTGATGATGAAGGCCTCTTCAGCGTTGAGGTTTATGAAGGCGAGATTGTCGGCATAGACCAGCTGGATGATGTTCTGCTGGAAGAGGTCAGCTTCTGGCGGGATGAATTTGATAAATCGCTCAAGCCGCGAGCGCTTCTGCTGGCCGGAGAGAGGATTGCTGATGACGAGTCGTTCCAGCTTCTTGGTATCGCGCCTGACACGATAGGTAGGGGAAAGATACTTGTTGGTTTTCTGCAGATCTTGCTCCGAAGTGTATCGGTAGAAGGTCTGGCCCTTCGGCGTCTCATTGATAGCGTCGTCGAAGACGGCTCGGATGCCGTTGAAACCTTTGAAGTATCTGATCTGTGCTGGCAGCAAGCGTTCTCTCTTCTTCGCCATCGTATCAATAAGTGTACTGGCCTCAGTTGAAGCGGATTCGAACTCTGCATATATAAGACGGGGGCTGGCCGCTGAATAATAAGTCCGACCCGCTTCTTTATTTACGATAATAAACTTCTTTTTAAGGAGCTTCTCTAAGTTTCTATAAACCTCCTGCCGGGCTAAGCCGGTCTTCTTGGCAATAGGCAGTACAAGCATCGCTTCCCCGTTGTCATACATAGTCCGGTATATCTTACCGGCATTCTTGCCGAGGCCCAGGCGTTCTAATATGAGATCTATCTTCACAGTATAAATGTACCATAGTTGTTACACTTTCGCAACATTTACAGCGCACAAACAATTTCAGGCCTAGACTAGGGGAGGCTGATGGTCATTGAAAAAAGGAGGTTGGAAATGAAGGTGCTGGAGAAGGGGCTGGGCAAGGAGTTCATCTGTACTGGTAAGGGCAGTCTCGATACCGGCTGCGGAGCTAAGCTGCTTGTCGAGAAAATGGATATTAAGGAGAAGGAAGGCTGGTGTCTCGACGATTACTACCATCATCGCTACTTCATCTGTCCGCTCTGCAAGACTCACACCCATATCGATAAGTTCTAACAAACAAGGTTTAAAATGAAAGTTCTCGAGAAGGGGCGGGCACAGATCTATATATGCACCGGCAAGTATCTTGGCGGCGGCGGTTGCGGTGCTAAGTTGCTTGTCGGTGATAAGGATATTAAGGGGTATTACGGTTCAGAAGGTGATAGAAGGATTTACCAGTGCTTCTTCTGTCCTCTCTGTGAGACCCGTACAGCTATTAGTTTTGAATAAGGAGGTTTGAAATGAAGGTGCTGAAGAAGGGGCGCGGACAGAAGGGCTGGGCCAAGAAGTCGGTTTGTACTGGCAAGGGCAACGGCATGGGCGGCTGCGGAGCTAAGCTCTTGGTCGAAGAGGGTGACCTGATTCGCACTGGCTCGCATCACTATGACTGTTCATCTGAATATTACACTACCTTTATCTGCCCTGAGTGCGGGGTTATGACTGATCTCGAGGGATATACTGGCGATATCTGGAAGCTGAAGAAGGGGATCGGCGGCGGCCGCTGATTATCTTTAGGCTTCTAATCAGCCGCCCCTAACCGGAGCGGCTTTTTTCTTATGGTATTATTAATTGCAGACTTAATAAAATTATTATGAGAAAAAATACTCTATTTTATATCGTCATACTTGCCTTGCTGGCTTTGTATGCCTTCTACGTTTTTAATTTTAATCTCGAGGTTAACGACTATTCGGACATTATCGTGGCTACAACCTTCTTTTTCACCCTCTTCTCCGGCTACTTCATCGGACGGCAGAATGACCGCTACTCGGCGATAGCCGATGAGATCTCCAATACTGACGGCACCTTCTCTCTTCTCTACAGGGTTTCCGGAGCTGTGCCGGAAGTTCAAGATAAGGTCCGGAGCGCGCTCTTGAATCATTACGAAAAGATCTTATCGAGCAACAACTGGGCCTATCATATCTTAAATCCTTCGAGCACGATCACCGATATTTTTAACGCCTTTAATAGCGCGAGCGGTGATGACGCCGAGCGGCTCGGCCAGTTCGGCGATGCCTTCGGCGGCGGCTTCCTGCAGGTGCAGATCTCCAGGAAGAAGATGATTATGCTCTATAATCAGAAACTTCTAACATTACACTGGGCGCTCATATATACTCTCGCTGCTTTGATGGTTGTCTCTTTCAACTTCATACCGAACCATACTTTCCTGGTAGATATCTTGAAGGTTGCCTTCGGCTTGTCTGTCATGTTTGTAATCCTGCTTTTGAAACAGCTCGACGATCTGGAGGTATTCGGCAGGAACTTCAGCCGGAACACTGCAAATGACATGATTCGGATTGAGATCCATCCCAAAGATATCGGAACTCAGACACCTTCGGTTTTTATTGGAAATGCGGATCGTAAGGTTCCATACTGCGTTACCATCAAATAGGCGCTTTCAAAGGAATTTAAGCGCTTTTTTTATAGCGATGGTCAACCGGTCTCACAAATGACAGAGACGCAATTCGATTTTCGTTGCCCCGATATTTTTCTCTGAGCCTAATGGCTAGGTTCGTAGCGAAAACAAGA
>CAYUNB010000023.1:0-9639 GCA_964446095.1 uncultured Candidatus Saccharibacteria bacterium | reverse complement strand
TTGGCTGTCTCTTTATCTCTGATCTCACCGACCATTATTATGTCTGGATCTTGGCGGAGCGCAGTGCGAAGACCTTCGAGGAAGGTATAGCCCCCCTCTTCGTTTACCTGTGTCTGTGAGATACCAGCGAGGTGGTACTCAATCGGATCTTCGATAGTTATGATTTTAGATCCTGGTTCATTAACCTTCTTCAAGCAGGCGTAGAGCGTGGTGGACTTTCCTGAACCTGTCGGACCAGTGACGAGAATCATACCATTCGGTTTGGCGATCTCGTGCTCCAAGATATTTAAAAGTTTGCTCTCCATTCCCATCTTGTCGAGAGTAATAGCTATCGAGTCCGGGTCAAGGAGCCTCATAACCACTGACTCGCCGTAAGGGCCGGGTAAGATAGAAGTCCTCACCTCGATCTGCTTGTTGGAGAGTGCGATACTAAAGCGCCCGTCTTGAGCCTCGGCTTTGATGTTTAACTTCAATCCAGAGATCAACTTCAAGCGAGATAGAATAAGTTTATTGATAGCGGGGGAGTAGTTGCTGATATCTTGCAAGACGCCATCCATACGGAAGCGAAGGCGAGTATCAGTCTCTTGGGCTTCAATATGTATATCGGAAGCGCCGACGGTAATCGCTCCAGCAATGATGATTTCCAAGATTTTCGATACGCCTTGGGACTTATTGTTTTGAATTGTTTCAGCGATAAGACTCTTAACGTCGTTAACCGTCTTCGCCTTCTCTAAGAAAAGGGACATCTGTTCCTCAGAAACTCCAACTAGCCCAGCCTTGGTCTCCATGCTATACGAGATCTCCTTATATCTTTCCCAAGCGCGCTCTAGGCTCGTCATTGAACCCATATATAACTCAACCTCGTACTTCTTCTCTTTAATCTCGTCGATGATGCCGGCTATCTTATCGTTGCTTGGGGAGAGAACTAGAATATAAACCTTTCGGCCGACAAGTCTGAAGGCGGCCATGCCGGCGGCACGAGCCTCATCCTCTGGAATGAGTCTAAGAGCATCAGTGTTTATAGAAAGAGTAGAGAGGTCGATGTATGGCAGGTTGTATTTCTTCGAGAGCATCTGTGCCAGCTCTTCTGCCTCAAGCCTCTTAAGCTCATCGAGTTTATTCTGCTGGCTTACATCTTGGAGGTCTGACATAAATTTATCCTCATACTAGCATTTCTTTTTCTCGGCACAAGCGAAGTTACCCACTGCGCCCCAGAACTTGACGGAGTGGCAAGCGAGAGATTGACAACACTGAGTCAATCACTTAGTATTCGAAATTAGATTGAGCTGTTGACAGGAGGTGGTCTAGTGGTTTGGAAGTGGAATATTCCAGAACCCGAAGAAGAGATATCAAGGGCTCTGCAATATAAAGAAGAGAAGACCTTGCTTCAAACAGTAGATCTTCGCAGGCGCTGCGTGAACTATTTGCTGTTGGCACAGTGTGCTAACAATAGGAGAAGGGGTAGGAGGCTCATGGCCAAGGTGCTGTGGATTCAGAAATATCTCTGCCCCCATCCGAAGTTCGCAGCTGTTGCAGAAGCTTTTTTACCGGCCCACTGCAATATCTGCGGTGCAGGTCTCGATCTCTCAAAATATCTTCCAAACTTTGTCTCGAGGAAAAGGAGGATTGTGAACAAGGAACTTGGTCAGCAGAAGGTGAAACCGGTTAGAAGGGACAAGAAGGAGAGATCGACAAGAGCTTCTCGTTCGACCGAGATCCGGAGAGAGCGGGAGAAGCTGGAGGCCCAAAAGGCCAGAATTGAGAATCGCCTTACTGTCATTCAAGATCAGCTCTGCAAACATCCGAATGCTTACAGCACAGTTGCCTGCGGCAACTCCGATGATTCTAAAGACCGCTTGTGTCCTGATTGCCACAAGCCTCTCGGTGCCGAAGTGAACTAAAATTTTATATCTTGCCTCGCATAACTGCGGGGCTTTAATTTTTCATCCTGTAACCTTTGATCGGTCTGCGGGTTTAATCTCTCGGAGGTGATAACAAATGGCACACCGTAGAGATTGTCCGGCAGCTTGGGAACCCACTCGTGAATGTGGTTGCGGCGAAAATTCCGGAGAGAGACAGCATGTTGCTGGTTGCTCGGCTGGTGTAGATGAGAATGGTAATTCGTTCGGCTCTTGCTCGTGCGATGAGTTGATCAGGTGGAATAACGATAATTCTGCCCACATTTATAATCCTGAATATCCGGAACCTTCCCGCCATAGACCCGGTTGCGGGGCTGGGTATGAATACGACCATCCTTGTACTTGTAATAAGCGGCGTTAGACAATAACTTGCCCGGCAGAGTATGCCGGGCTTTTTAATTTGCAAATCAGGCCCGGATTGATAGCATGTATTCTAATGGAGTGCGTGACATATAACTTAAGCGAGACTTACGAACTGGCCAAGAAATTCGTAGCCGGCGAACTGCCATGCCGGTGCGAGGGGCGGCATGGTGCCACAGTCGTTGCTCTTTATGGCGAACTGGGTGCGGGCAAAACTTCTTTTACCCAAGGTGTGGCCAAAGCCTTCGGTATCAAGGATCATATCACGAGCCCCACCTTCGTTCTCGAGAAGATATACCGGCTCAAAGATTCTGCGTACAAGAACCTCATACATATAGATGCTTACCGGCTTTCCGGACATAGAGATCTCTCAGCTCTCGGTTGGGATGAGCTTGTTAAGAATCCAGAAAATATTATTTTTATAGAATGGCCGGAGCGAGTGCTCGAAGCCTTGCCCGTAGATATGATCAGGATCTATCTGGAAGCGGGAGAGAAGGAGGAGGAAAGGAGGCTTAAGATAGTGTGTTAGAGTATATTAAGTACAAGGAAAGAGTATAGGAATAATGATGAATAAGAATTCGAAAAAGTTAGTATTGCTCGATGTGCATGCGATCTTGCATCGCGCGTATCACGCGCTGCCCGGCTTCACTTCAGCTGGCGGAGAACCGACCGGAGCGCTCTACGGCCTCTCGGCCTTTTTGATAAAGATCATCGGCGACTTGAGGCCGGATTATCTGATCGCCTGCTACGACCTGCCCGGGCCGACCTTCAGGAAGAAGGTGTATGAAGAGTATAAGGCTGGACGAGCCAAGGCCGACCCCGAGCTTGTCTCGCAGATGATCCGCTCGCGCGACGTCTTCAAGGCATTTAATATACCAATATATGAGAAGCCAGGTTTTGAGGCCGATGACATCGTCGGCACTATCGCTGAAATTGCGAAGGGTGAGAAGGGGCTGAAGACGATTATCGCTTCTGGCGATATGGATACTCTCCAGTTGGTCTCAGGGGAAGATGTTGTTGTCTATACTCTTAAGAAGGGGATTAAGGACACGGTGGTTTATGATGAGCCGGCGGTTAAAGAGCGCTTCGGCTTCGGGCCAGAACTCTTGCCTGACTACAAGGGCCTCCGCGGCGACCCCTCGGACAATATTATCGGCGTGAAGGGTATAGGTGAAAAGACGGCGACGGAGCTCATCAAGAATTTCGGCTCGATTGAGGAGATGTATAAGATTATTGCCAAGAGTCCAGAGAAGCTACTTAAGGCTGGTATTAAAGAGCGTATTGTTGAGATCTTGAAGGAGGGTCAAGAGGAAGCAGAATTTTCTAAGATGCTTGCTACGATCAAAAGGGATGTGCCGATTAAATTTGAAATGCCGGAGAAGAGTTGGCGAGAGGGCTTGGATTTAACTGCTACGCTAAAGTTTTTTAACGAGCTGCAGTTCCGCACACTTGGCCCGAGGCTGCAGAATCTTTTGTCAGCAAAGAACGACACCGAGAAGGAGATTCGAAACCTAGATCTGCCTGCTTCCAGCCATGAGGGAAAGTCGCGACCAGACCTAGGTTACGAATCTCCTTCTACTACTACCTTAGACCATAACTCGCCGGAATTCCGGAAGCTCGCTATCGGCGCTTGGCTATTAAATTCCGACCTCACCGACCCGACAGCCGACGATATTCTTCAGATAACGGGTGCAAACAGTCTCGAGGAGTCCGCTAAGAAGCTGCCAGCCGAGATTAAGCGAAACGGTTTAGAGAAGGTGTATGAAGAGATTGAACTCCCAATAATGCCGATTATCGAAGCCGCCGAGAAGCGCGGCATACTTCTCGACATGAAGCAGTTCCAGCATCTCTCTAAGGAATACCACGCTAAGTTGGAGAAGTTGGAATCTAATATATGGAAGCTGGCTGGTGAGGAGTTCAACATCAACTCTTCCAAGCAGCTTGCGGTTGTGCTTTTCGATAAGATGCATTTGACCGCCAAGGGTTTAAAGAAGACAGCCGGCGGTGCGCGCTCAACTCGCGAGTCGGAACTCTTGAAGCTTCAGGGCGCCAGTCCGATTATCGACGAGATACTTTCTTATCGCGAGATCCAGAAACTGCTCTCAACCTATATTGATCCGCTTCCGACTATGGCTGATAAAGATCACCGTCTCCACACCAGGCTCGATCAGATGGGTACTACTACCGGCCGGCTCTCTTCCCGCGACCCGAACCTGCAGAATATACCTGCGACCGGAGAGATTGCTAAGGAGATCCGCCGGGCGTTTATTGCCACCCCTGGCTACAAGCTCGTAGCGCTCGACTATTCTCAGATCGAGATGCGCGTCTTGGCTTGGCTCTCTGGCGACGAGGGCCTTATCGATATTTTCCAGAAAGGCAAGGATATACATGGTGCTGTGGCTTCGCGCGTCTTCGGTGTACCAGAAGCAGAAGTGTCGAAGGATATGAGACGTAAAGCTAAGGTGATCAACTTCGGTATCGTCTATGGTATGGGTGTGCAGGCGCTTCGCAAGAACCTCGGTTCGACACTCGATGAAGCACAGAAGTTTTACGATAACTTTTTCAATGAGTTTCCTAAGATCAGGAGTTATTTCGAAGATGTGAAGCGCGAGGCAAGGAAGAGGGGGTACACCACTACCGCTTTCGGTCGGCGCCGCTACTTCCCGATGATCAATTCAAGTCTGCCTTTTGTCCGCGCTGAAGCGGAGAGAATGGCGATCAATGCGCCTATCCAAGGCACAGCAACAGCTGATATTATCAAGATTGCGATGCAAAATGTTGATGAGGCTATTACGAAGGCTGGCCTTAAGGATTCGACACATTTATTGCTGCAAGTGCATGATGAACTTCTCTATGAAGTTAAGGATGATAAAAATCTGAAAAAGGCGGTTGAAATTATCAAAGAGGCTATGGAGCACTCCGCTAAGATGTCAGTGCCGCTCGTTGTGAATTCATATACTGGCCATACATGGGGTGATATCGAATAATGCTCTATTTAATACACGGTAATTTAAGGGACAAGATTTTAGCGAGGTCGAACGAGCTCGAGCAGAAATTTACGGAAGCCAACCCCGATGCCCTCGTCTTTAGATTTTCTGTCGACGGCTTCGAGCGGGCTAAGTTCGAGGAGTTGATCTCGAGCCGCTCGCTCTTCGCCAAGAAGACGCTTGTTGTCGGCGATCAACTATTTTCGAGTGCGGAGATAGCAGTCTGGCTGACTAAGCTCTTGCCGGAGATCGCTCTGTCGCCTAACACTTTCATCTTTAGGGAGGGGGATTTAAATAAGAAGAGTCTCGAACTATTTCAGAAGGCTGGAGCCAGGATCGAGGAATTTTCTCTTCGGCAGAACAAGGGTTATGCCGGAGCCAAGGAGGTTAAGCTCCGGGCCGGCTACGAAGGCTTCAATATCTTCAGTCTGACCGACGCCCTCGGCGCTCGCGATAAGAAGCAGGCCTGGGTGCTCTATCAGAAGGCGCTTCGCGCCGGCTTCCCAGCTGAGGAGATCTTCTGGAAGGCAGTCTGGATCTTCAGGAATATTATTTTAGCGAGCTCTATGAATACCGATCAAGCCGGACTAGCCTCTAAACTTAAGGTCAGTCCTTATACCATCAATAACTCCCGCCGCATGACCAAGAACTATAAGCCCGAAGAGCTCATTGTGAGCTACCGTAAGCTTGTCGACATCTACCATAGCTTCCGCCGGGGTACAGCCGAGGCTGAAGTGGCTATGGAGCAACTCATACTTAATTTATAAGGCCTGGTGGCCATAAAATCCTTATTTTACAAGCTATTTTGTCGATATACTTGACAAGTTTATATCAATCTGCTATACTTTACGGCAGATAGTTTGAAATGTTTTCATAGCTACTTGGTCCGCCGCAAGGCAGACCGTGCACTGTGAATGCTGTATTTAGGCATACAGTGCAGAGTTCGAGTGCCCGAGGTTTGGAAGGGGAGCTCCCCCGACCGCCTCTGTCAGCCCCGAGATTCGCTTGGGGTACGAGGTGCACGACTATGGCCGGAACCACCACCCAGCAGACCCGCCGCCAGAACCGCGAACAGAGCCACGCCGACCAGCAGTCGGGCGCCCACCAGGGTGCCCCGGCCGCCGGGAGCGAGGCCGAGCAGGGCGCCGGCACCAACATGGAGCCGCAGCAGCGCCAGCAGAGCCGCCCCAACTTCACCAACGTCCACAAGGGCGCCTACTGCTACCTCACGGCGGGCGACGGCCGGCGCCACGACCACTTCGTGGTCGTGCGCTCCGACAGCACCGACGCCAGCGGCTCGTGGGAGGTCAAGCTCCTGACGACCAACTCCGACAAGGAGATCCTGGTCAAGGTCCCGACCACCGCGCTCCTGGTCCTGAACAAGGCCAAGGGTTCGGGCAAGGACTGGTCCGCGCAGCCGGAGCTGAATGAATCGGAGCTCGACGTGGCCCGCCGCCTCAACGGCGAAGCCCCGCCGCTCCAGAAGGAGATGATCTTCGACGTCCCGGGCTACCCCGGCGTCAAGGCGCTCATCTTCACCCGCACCGACATGCCGGACTGCAAGCGCTTCCCCCTCGGGGTGAAGTACTTCTCCGAGTCGGGCAGCCCGATCGTGCCGCCGCCGACCTTCGACTTCACGCCGAAGATCGTCGAGACGGCCCTCAACGGGACCCGGATCGAGAAGGGCCACTCCCTCCGCGAGCACGGCTTCCTCCTCGAGCACGTTCCCACCACCAAGTAGTTAAGTTCTCCCGCTAAGGCGGGGGAGCGCCCGGTTCCCGGTGCCGCCAGCAAGCGCGGCCCGGGGACCGGAAGGACCTCTTGAAAGAGAGGTCGTCCGTAGTCGGATGCGTATCCGGCCTGATGATTATAAAAATATGAAACGGACATCAGTTGATCTTTGCAACAAGTTTCCAATTTAGATAAAAAGTCCACCGACTATCAGTACTAGTGCCTTAGCTACAGTGGCTAAGGGTGACGCTAGTGTTGTTAGAGGTTCGGTGGCCAGGGTGAGAGCGGGCCTTAAATGGTCAGGCAGAAAATAATAGGAAGCCGCCCCGAGCTGTACCAGCCCGGAGTTGAAGCGACCTACTGCTGTGCTCTCGCCCTGCTCGCAACTGTTTCTCTGTTCCAACGAGGAGCTCTGCACTCTGCCGGAGCGCTGCGGGCAATTGGGGCCGAAAGACCTCGAGTTGTCTCGCGGGCGCCACCTACGGCTGTGAGTGCATCTCCTCTTGACCGAGGCTCTGGGCGTCCAAGGATGAAGCATCGAAGTGACGGATGGCCCAAGGGCCTCATGCGTCGTGCATCGCCGCGGAACGACACCAACTGCAACGGAAGAAAGGAAGGTGAACGGTATAAACAGAGCGAGAGATGAGCCGTAAGATTTCGCCGTTCCTAACTGGGACTCTCTGTGCCGCGTGCGACGACTCGCCCCGGCTGCAGGACGCGACCCGACTCCACGCCCGCTGAAGTTTAGCGGCCGTGCTCGCCCGCGCTGCGCGTCCGTGCTTCGGAGAAGTCCCACCTACCCAGCTGGTAATACCGGTTGGTCCTTCGGAAGGAGGAATGTTCGATGGTCAGAGCGCGCGATCAGCCCTAAGGAAACTTAACAAACCAAAGGAGGTTAATTACGCCGCCCCAAAAGGGCGGCTACGTTTTTATATATAATATTATGGACACAGGGTCATTTTTTTGTTATTGTCTTGCTTACGAAAGCATGCGCCCATAGCTCAGGTGGTAGAGCACCTGCCTTTTAAGCAGAGGGTCGTTGGTTCGATTCCAACTGGGCGCACATGTAACGAACGTAGTGAGTTTAGCGCCCAGTTGGAATCGAACCCAAAGGGGGTCGGGGAAAAGATATTTTCCCCGTCGAGGAAGGAATGGGAAAACCGAGGGTTTCCCAGCCGGTTCGATAGCAAGGCGTCCAACTGGGCGCACATATAGAAGTATGTCCAAACATACCATCTTAATACTCAACAACATCCGCAGTGTCCATAATGTCGGTTCTATTTTCCGCACCGCCGATGGCGCCGGCGTTTCTAAAATATATATGGTCGGTGTGACCCCGGATCCAGTAGATAGATTTGGCCGCGAGCGCAAGGATATGTCTAAAGTTGCGCTTGGTGCGGAGAAGAAAATTCCGTGGGAGCATGCCGAAGAGGTACAAAGACTTATTAAATTCTTGAGATCAGAGGGTTACCAGATAGTAGCATTGGAACAGTCGGAGGATTCGATTGATTATAAAAAATTTAAGCCGAAGTTTCCTCTGGCTCTTATTCTAGGAGAAGAGGTACATGGTTTGCCGAAGGAGGTTCTAAAAGATTGCGATGCAATAGTCGAGATACCGATGATGGGTGAGAAGGAGTCACTTAATGTGTCTGTTGCCGCCGGTGTGGGGCTATTTCGGATTTTGAATATCTAAAAATTTTGTAGCCGCTCTACGCAAGATTTTTATACTAATTTCTGATGCACATTACAGAAATGCGCGCTGCGGCCAGCAACTATGATCCGCTCAATAATGCCGCCATCTTTCTTCTGGCACTTCTCACCCGTGCGTCGGTAGACCATATGCACGTTCTGGAATCCGCCGCGGCGGCCCTCGATATTGCGGTAGTCTGAGGTGGAGTCGCCGCCGAGCTCGATCGATTTCTGCAAGATCTTCTTCATCGAATCATACATCTTTCTCAACCCATCCGGTGGGATCTTCGAGACTCTCTGGCGAGGGTGGATGCCGCTGGCCCAGAGTATCTCATCGGAGTAGATGTTGCCGATGCCGGCGATGAGCTCTTGGTTCATGAGTGCCTGCTTGATCGGCCAATGCGGTTTCTTATTAAGTCGCTCGGTGAAGACCTTAAGCGTCAAGGCTTTATCAAGCGGTTCGGGGCCGAGTATTTTAAGGTCTGGATGTTCAGCAAGCTTGTCTGTATCTATGAGTAGAATCTTCGCGAACTTTCGCGTGTCAGCGAGCGCTAGTTGGTGGCCATTGGAAAGCTCGAAGAGAAGATGAATGAAGCGATTGTACGGGTCGTTCAACGGGTGCTTATCATCGTCATCGACGGGGATCCATTTCCAGCCTGGCTTCTCATCTTGCTCTGCCTTGCGCCACTTGCCGTACATGATATGGCCGGTCATCTTCATGTGTATAAGAAGAGTTTTGCCGTCGGAGAGATTAACTAAAATATTCTTGGCGCGGCGTTCAGCTCCTAAAATCTTTTTACCGGCGACCTCCTTCTGGAAATCGCTAAATGTGCCAGCGCGAATAAGCTTAGGCCAGTCAGACCAGACATCTGTTATAGTGAGACCCTTCGCAGTGCGGTTGATGCCGCTGACGGTGGTTGTAACTTCTGGCAGTTCAGGCATACTTAATGTGA
>CAYUNB010000022.1:0-9682 GCA_964446095.1 uncultured Candidatus Saccharibacteria bacterium | reverse complement strand
GGTCAACGGCTACCAGAGCATCCACACCGTCATATTCACCGGCGACGGCGGCGTAGTAGAAGTGCAGATCAGGACGGAAAAGATGCACAGTGAAGCTGAATACGGTATCGCCTCGCACTTAGCTTACGATGAGTCAGGCAAGCCCGATTCCGGTGGGCTCTTAGGCAAGAAGCTACGCTGGCTTAACCAGCTCATCGAATGGCAGAAGTCGGTGAAGGGTTCGAAGGAGTTCTTGGAGAATATCCAGATGGACTTCTTCCAGGACCAGATCTTCGTCTTCACCCCCAAGGGCGACGTCATAGAACTGCCCCAAGGCTCGACGGCCATCGACTTCGCCTTCGCTATACATTCCGACCTCGGCGAGCATGTAGCTGGCGCTAAGATCAACGGCAAGTTCGTCTCGCTCGATACCCCGCTTAAGAACCGCGATATCATCGAGATCCAATCCCGCGAGAGCGCTAAGCCTACTTACAAGTGGCTCGAATATGCCAAGACAAGCATTGCCAGAAGGAAAATCAAGGCAGCTCTTGGTGAGCAAGATGAGTCTAAGCGGAAGAGTTTAAGACCATAGTCATATAAAAAGTCCCGCTAGGCGGGACTCGGGCTATTTTTTATACTTCTTCAGTTCGTCAGCACGTTTAAGAACCAGGTCGTCGGATATCATAGCCAAGGCTCGCTCCTCACTGATGAACCGAACGCTACGGTCTCCGTCGGGGTAGACAGTTCCGCAGTAAGTTCTAATGCCCACCCCATCTCCCCAAAATGTAACATCGATATCAAGATTACCAAGCCTCTTGTCATCGAGATAGACCGAGGGAATAGCGCCCTCTACAACTCTAACTCGTATCTTATCGTCTTCGTAGACAATATTGCCCTTGAGAGGTTCTTTACCGACCTCACCCCTCCGAGCTTCCGTCTTAACTTTCAGCATCGCCCCTCCTTGCACTCAACATACAAAAACCGTTATCTTTATATCATTTATTATAAAGATGTAAAGCGATATGGATCGAATCTATACAGAAAAATTACTAAGTGAATACAGATCCGGATCATCGAGATCTTTTTCAGATTTAGGGACGTCGTCTATAGGATTGCCATTCTCAGTTGGTGCTGGTTCTTGTTTGGCCATATTAGCCAAGTCAGCCGAAGAGAGCTTGCCTGAAGAGATGAGCGAAAGCAGATTACGGACATCATCCTTGGAGAAGAAGTCGATATAGACGCGGCCGCCATACTCCTTCCGCTCTATTGAAACGCGTGTGCCAAGCTTCTCTGTCAGCCTTGATTCGAGATCCATTATCTCCGGATCAACGCCGAAGTCCTTCTTCCTTACCTTATCGACGGCAATCTTCCTGGAGATGCTCTCGGCTTCACGCACAGAGAGCTTCTTATACATTATCTCCTTGAAGAGCGTCATCTGCTCATCTTTCCTATCAGCAAGCATCAGGAGCGGGCGGGTATGTCCTTCGGTAATCTTCTTATTCGATAACGCCTCAAGTATCTCTTCCGGTAGATCAAGGATCCTCAAACTATTTGAGACATATTCCCGACTCTTGCCGACCTTGGCAGCTATCTCATGGTGCTTGAAGCTGAATTTATCTGCCAGCTGCTTAAAGGCGCGGGCGCGGTCGACAGGGTTTAGATCCTCTCTCTGGATGTTCTCGATAATAGCCAGTTCGAGCTTGGCCAGGTCTGTCTGCTCCCCTGTCCTGATCACCACCGGTACCTGTGAGATGCCGGCGATCTTCGAAGCACGCAAGCGGCGTTCGCCGGCGATGAGCTCATACTCTACTCCCAACCCGCCATCTTCAGTGCGGTACTCCTTGCGAGTAGCGACAAGCGGCTGCAAAACACCATACTGGCGGATAGACTCGGCTAAGTCATTCAGCTGGGCTTGATCAAACTCATGGCGAGGCTGGTAGGGGTTCGGCTTGATCTTCTCGAGCTCTATCCAGAATATTGAGTGGTTAAGACCATTTTTACTCTCTTCGGGATTCATATGAAAATATTTTAGCATAGAATTTTTTATAAAAGAAAAACCCACCAGAGTGGTGGGCATATGAGCTATGAGTTAATTAATGTCAGGGCGGATACCCTTGACCTCTTCGAGAAATTCTTGGAACTCTTCGCCAGTCGCCATGAGCTTAACGCGGGTGAAGATCTCTATCGCTCCTTGGTTGTTGTCCTTCGAGTAGAGCTCTTTCTTATAGCGCTTCATGAGGAGCCCGAGCAGCTTCTTGCGGTAGCTATCACTGATATTCGTGCAGTGATTATTAAGATACTGCGCGATCTCTTCCAGACTGCCGTGAGTAAAAATGTGGCAGTCTGCATGCCCCTGGTATCCCGAGAGTCCGCCGCAAACAGTACAATGCCAGTGGTAAGGATCCTCGAATTCGCACGCGGGAGTACAGTGCTCGCACCAGCCCAGCGAATCAGGACCATACATAATTTACTACCTCTACTTCCCGTGAAAAACGAAGCTCGAGATCCAGACGCTGATCAGGGCGAGAGCGATCACTCCGTAAGCGGCGAGATAACTCTTCCTGCGCTTTTCAGAAATCATCGGCTCACCTTGCCGTACAGGAAGAGGCAACCGAGGCGGTAGACGAGCATCAAGGCGGCGTCGAGCAGATTGCCGACGGCCATCAGGATCTCATGGCCGCCCTGTGCCAGCACGTCGTGGACATCCATTTCGCTCAAAGTCTTCATTAGTTCCTCCTTGAATCTTCAGTCAAAGAGCGTTTAATAACCGATAAAACACTATCACCTTATGTCGATATTGTCAAATATATTTGCCTTCCGCTCAAATTTTTGATAATTTTACATTGTGCTGCCGCGGTGGCGGAATGGTAGACGCAATAGACTCAAAATCTATCGGGGGCAACCTCGTGAGAGTTCAAGTCTCTCCCGCGGCACAAAATAAAGATCCCTTCTACGGGGATTTTTATTTTGTGCCCGGAGCAAGCCAACTGCTTGGCTTGCGTGAGAGACTTGAAGGGCGGAGCCATGTCGCTTCGCGACAGGCGAGCCAGGGTCGCAAAATTTTATGTAATAAAATATTTGTGACCAAGTCTCTGAAATTCTATTAAACTCTAAGTTTCAAGTCTCTATCTAATCTTGTTCGCCAACTTCCTAAAATAGTTTATCGCATAGCTATGAGCCTCCGAGTTGGAGAGCAGGACGGCTCTTTCGTATTTTTTTATAAGCTCTATGTCACCTAAGATATTCTTCGGCCGGTGATATTCATCCTTCACCACGCCGAGAACCGGTATTTTAAGGCCGTCCCGCTGTAAAATCTCTTCAGCCACGCCAACCTGCAGTTTGCCGCCGTCGACAACGATAAGATCGGGAAAGCGCCATTCAGGGTGGTTCAAACGCCTCTCGAGCACTTCACGAAGCGATCTTAAGTCGTCAGCTGGGTAGTTGCCGCGAATCTTGAACTTCCTATACCCTCCCCTTCTAGTCTCGCCGTCTTCCACCACAACCATAACACCGACATTATTCGTCCCGCTCTGGTGAGCCACATCGTAAGCCTCGATACGGAAAATATTTTTATTGTCGCCGATTCCTGGCATAAGAGCCGACTCGCGCTTGATCAAGCTGACATCCTGAATATGCTCAAGAGCGAAGATCTTCCGCTTAACCTCATCTGCCCTCTCGAACTCCTGCTGCTCCGCATAGCTATTCATCTCCGCCTTAAGCAAAGTGATTACTGCCTTCTTTTTCCCTGAAAGAAATAGCTCGATCTTCCTAACCTGCTTCTTATAATCCGCCTCAGAGATCTCGCCGGTGCATACGCCCGGACAGAGGCCGAGCTGGCGATTAAAACATGGCTTGCCAATACCCGGCTCGCACTTATCTCGAAATGGAAAGATTTTTCTTATGACTCGGAGCGCCTCCTTAAGCTCCGTTCCTGAAGGGAATGGGCCGAAGAGCTTCTTGATCTTGAAATCGTTGCTCCCTTCCGCCAGCTGCCTTCCGCGGACCATCAAGACTCGCGGGAAACGCTCCTTAGTTATAACAATATAGTTAAAGCTTTTATTATCCTTCTCCTTAGAGTTGTAGCGCGGCTGGTACTTCTTAATCAGTTCGGCTTCAAGAATTATTGCTTCGAGCACTGAATCCGTCTGCCGGTAAGCCAGCGAGGTCGCCTCCAGAACCATCCCGGCGATAATCGGCCCGCGGGAATCGACAACCTCCTTATTGAAGTAGCTCCTCACCCGGCTGCGGAGCGAAGTCGCCCGGCCGATATATAAAATCTCCTTGCCCTTTCGGAAGAAGTAGACACCCGGCGTATCTGGAAGTTTCTGCTTTAGCTTATCCATTAGGTAAATTAACCAGCAATTTAAGAATAAGTCAAATTATACTCGCGAGAGCCTAGTTCGCCCAATAAGCAAACTCCTCCCCGAAGGTCAGCACGCTGCCGCGGGATTCAGCCCTCTTGATGATCACACTATCCCCTTCATCGATCTTCTCCATCTCGTGGCCGGGTATAGCGAGCACAGCATGCCCGCGCGTCAGTTCAAAGCGGATCTCATCGGTCTCTTTTAAAATAATATGGTCTACTTGCTCGGTACTGTTGTTGAAAGCGAGTCCGATCCCAACCGAGAAAACTCCATGCGTAATGCTTCGGTAATAGGCACCGGATCCGAAGGGCGTGGCCACAACGATGCCGCTGCTTATGATCTCTCGCCCATCGATATACGGCACGTCATTTATATAAATCTTATGGCGCACGGCGGCAGTGGGAATAGCGTTGGCGACTATTATGTCGTTAGTGACGGTATACTGCTTACCCTTATAAGAGGCCTCGATCTTAATCAGGCTATTGTCGATATACTTGCCCTCTGAAAGTCTTTTCAGCGTCTCTTCAATAGGCAGATTAATGCACTTCTTGCAGATCTTGCTATCGCGGATCATGACCTTAGGTATGCCTGGATATTCCACTTCGGAAAGCAGATAGGTGCCGTCACCGCCATAGCTTATGACGACTTCTGGATCGCTCTTGACCTCGACCAAACCGAAACGAGGCAAAAGATGAGAAAGGTTGGCGGCATTCTTACCGTAGAGTAAAACTCTCATACGTCCAGCATAGTTCATTTATGCCATTAAGACAAATAAAATGCCGCCCAGGGTAGGCGGCGTTTTCTAGTCCTCGTAAGTTATCTTCTTAGCCAGCTTCCGCGCGCAGATATCCAGATATTTGCACACTTTCGGCATAACGAGATGGTCATTCTCGTCGCGGAGCTCCTTGTAGGCCATGACAGAGAGATCAGGGAACTCGTCGATTAGAGGGTCGATACGATACATCGTATCCGGACCGAGCTTGCCGGCGACGGCCAGACCAAGCTTGGGGCAGTGCCTTCGAATAGCCTGCAGATATGGAAGTGCGGCACTGGCGTCGAAAAGCTGATTACGGTCCTCAGCCTCTTCGAGGATTACGTAGTCGATGCTCTCTCCATAGCTCGCGATCATAACAGCCAAGTTATCAGCATTGTGCTTAGCATCACGGAGCGCTCGCTCCCCGATACCTAAGATAATCTCGAAGCGGTCCCACATGTTGTTCTCTTGGAACCACTTGAGCTTGTCAGCTTCTGGCAGAATTCCGTTTATATAGAAAGCCTGGACGAACTTATCCGGGATATCGGCTTCCCGGCCGCTCGGATTATGGATCTTCTGATCGGCCAGGATAAGCTCCGCATCAGCAGCCGCCGGTCCCTCGCTATAGAAGCTGACGACCCGGCAGAGATTCTCGTCATACCAGACTTGCAATGGACCTTCCCGGGTCGGACGATAGATACAGGAGAATATGTTCCGCAGGGCGTCTGGGTTATGCACCACATATTCATTATTAACCTTCAGAGCTCGCACCGAACGTGAATTCATAAACGCGGTGGTTAGGATCCGGCGATTGATCTTATTAACCAGGGCATGCTCTACAATTTTCTCCATCTGGTGGCTGCTCTCGAGACCAGCAATCCCGAAGAACGGCTTCGGCTTATCTCGCATCCTCTCCTCCTTTTAAGGAACTGTATATACTCTAAACCCCAAGTTACGGTAACTTGGGGTTTATGTCAAAGTATTTTTCTAAAGAGTTTCTATCATTGCCAAGTGCTTCTTAAACACCGAGAGAAGATAAAAGAGAGTGCCTAGGAATATTGCGGCTTGCACGCTAGCAAGGATAAGATGTCGTCCGCCGTCCAAGAACATAGCCGGGTAGTAAAGCGTCAAGTACCAGGCGACAAGAGAGAATATGAGACCGACCGGCACTATAGCAAAGAGCGAGAAATTCTGATCCTTCAGGAGCATCTCGTAGAATGCCTTATGCTCGGCAGCATCAAACTCTGACTTCTTCTGCAGCAAGAGCCATCTATCGACGTAATAAAGGATGCCCGCGACGAAAAAGAAGAGAGCATTAGTAGCGAACCAGTTGACCGGATTCGTGATGCTAACGAACATGAGTACTTCGCTGACGACCATGATGAAATAGAGGAAATTATGGATAAACTCAAGCGGCCAAGAGATAAAAGTCAGGACGTGCACCAGCGCCTGGGACCAGAAGAGAAGATAGATGATAAAGGCAAGCAGGATATATATCCAGTGCCCATAGTCAAGTGCCAAGATCGGACCGCGGACATTATCAGCGAAGAAGAAGAGGGCTACGCCCTGAATAACACTCAAGAGCGTCAACTCTATAGTAACGACGAGGTTATCGAGCTTCTGCTTCTTATCACTTGCTTGCATTTTGCTTCTTAGTCTTAGATACGGCGGACGCTATGCCAACCTCGATCGCGCCGTTCTTTAAGTATACCGCAATTTTGCCGCCTGATAGCACTGAGCTTGAGATCAAGAACTCCGAAATCGGATTAAGGATCTTCGTCTGGATCAAACGCTTGAGCGGACGAGCGCCGTAGTTAGGATTATAGCCCTCCTTGGCCAATAGCGTCAGTACTTCATCGCTTACTTCGAGGCCAATCCCCTTATCGGTAAGCCTCTTCCTGACGATCTCCAGCTGATTGCCGACGATAGTCTTAAGAGTCTCATCGTTCAAGGTGTCGAAGATGATGATCTCGTCGAGGCGATTCAAGAATTCGGGACGGAAGTGATCCTTGAGCGTATCGCGGATCTTATCCTTAGTCTCCATATAGCCGTCAGCAGAGTTGTTGCCGAAGCCGATAGAAGCCATCTTACTGATATATTCCGAGCCGATATTCGAAGTCAGAATGATAACCGTATTCTTGAAGTTTACAACCCGTCCCTTAGAGTCAGTTAGGCGGCCATTGTCGAGCACCTGGAGGAGTATATTGAACACTTCAGGGTGGGCCTTCTCAATCTCGTCGAAGAGGATTATAGAGTAAGGTCTGTGGCGGACCATCTCGGTCAACTTGCCGGACTCTTCATAGCCGACATAGCCTGGCGGCGAACCGATAAGCTTAGAGACGGAGTGCTTCTCCATGAACTCCGACATATCGATGCGGATGATCGACTTCTCGTCGTTGAACATGAACTCCGAGAGCGCCTTAGCAAGCTCTGTCTTACCGACACCAGAGGGACCGAGGAACATAAAGGAGCCGATCGGCCTGTCTGGATCAGCAATACCGGCCCTTGAGCGGCGAATAGCGCCCGAGACCTTGCTGATAGCTTCCGCCTGGCCCTTAACTCTCTTGCTAAGTTCCTCTTCCATCCTCTTTAACTTCTCGGCCTCCTCTTCAAGCATTCGAAAGACTGGGATGCCCGTCCAGCGCGAGACAACATTGGCAATATCTTCTGAAGTCACCTCTTCCTTGAGAATTCTTTTCGTACTCTGAAGTTTCTTCAACTTAGTCTCTGTCTCTTTGAGTTCCTTCTCCTTTGTCGGGATGCGGCCATAGCGAATCTCCGCCACTGCGCCCAGGTCACCGCGCATCTCTGCGGCTTCAGCCTCGAGCCTCAGGGCCTCGAGCTCCTTCTTGATAGCCCGAGTATCTACGATGTTCTTCTTCTCGCTCTTCCAGCGGTTATCGAGCTCAGAGGTCTTCTCCCGAAGATCGCTCACCTCTTTATCAATCGCCTTGATCCTGGCCTTAGTCGCCTTCTGGTCTCCGCTTTCCTCCTTCTTCAGGGCCTCCTTCTCAACTTCAAGACGCATGATTTTCTTATCGGTCTCAAGCAAAAGCATCGGCTTATCTTCAAGCGAGAGCCGGAGCGAGGCAGAGGCTTCGTCAACAAGATCGATGGCTTTGTCAGGCAGGAAGCGGTCGCCGATATAGCGAGCGCTCAAGTTGACGGCCGCCACTATCGCATCGTCGTGGATCTTAATACCATGGTGGATCTCGTATCGGTCGCGAAGACCCCGGAGAATTGCCACGGCATCCTCTATAGATGGCTCACCGACATAGACCGGCTGGAAGCGCCGAGCAAGAGCCATATCCTTCTCAATATATTTCTGGTACTCCTTGAGTGTAGTAGCCCCGATAGCCCGAAGCTCGCCGCGAGCTAGAGCCGGCTTTAACATATTCGAAGCGTCGATCGAGCCTTCAGCGGCACCAGCGCCGACAATTGTGTGTATCTCATCGATAAAGAGGATGATGTTGCCGTTGGACTTCTCAACATCCTTCAGTATACCCTTCAAACGCTCCTCGAACTCGCCGCGGTACTTAGTACCAGCCACCAACGAACCCATATCAAGAGAGACGATCTCCTTATTCTTAAGTATGTCAGGCACGTCGCCCTTGGCAATGCGATTAGCCAAGCCTTCAGCCACAGCTGTCTTGCCGGTACCAGGCTCGCCGATGAGCACCGGATTATTCTTAGTTCTTCGAGAGAGGATCTGCATCACGCGCCTGATCTCCTCATCTCGGCCGATGACTGGGTCGAGCTTATCTTCTCGGGCGAGACGAGTGAGGTTACGAGTATAACGCTCGAGAGCGTGAGCTTTCTTCTTCCCGCCCATGTCAGTAATCTTGCCGTTCTTGATCTCCTGTAAGATCTTGATGAGCTCGTCCTTAGAGATCTTGAATTTATTAAGTATATCGCGAGCTTGGCTCTGGACTTCAAGAAGAGCGACCAAGAGGTGCTCTGTGGATATGAATTCATCCTTAAGGTAAGTAGCTGCCTTAGCTGCCACATCGAGCACCTTAACCAGTTCGGCTGTCAGGTAGATCTGGTAGGCAGGAGAAGAGACGTTACCTGCATCACCGACGTCGATGGTCTCAAGCAAGTGATCAGTCAGAAGTACGGTATCCACCTCCAGACGCTCGAGAATAGATAGCACGAGGCTATCCTCTTGTATAAGAAGTGCTATAAGCAGGTGGATCGGAGCAACTTGATTCTGACCGCGTTCAATAACCAGCTCGTGAGCCTTCCTGATAGCCTCCTTCGCCTTAGTTGTGAAATTATTGAATGGCAACATATTTTTAGCTGTTAGCTTTTATATAGTAGCTTCTAGCTTCGCTATTAAAGGGATTGTATGATAAATCAGAAGTTTGTCAAATCGCTAATTCAGCGGCTTAGCAGGGACGGTGGTCGAGGCCATTCTGGATTTAATGAGCTCGACAGGTATAGCAGCACCGCCCTCTAAATTAAGCCCAATAACCAAGCCGTCGCTTGAGAGCAGCGGGCCGCCGATATTAGTATCATCTGAGCGCACCGTGGTCTTGAAGACGGGCAGACTGTTTGATGTGGCGGCTTTCAGCGACGAGACAAG
>CAYUNB010000021.1:0-9877 GCA_964446095.1 uncultured Candidatus Saccharibacteria bacterium | reverse complement strand
GTCTGAAAAGATATACTAAGATTTAAAATTTTAAGATTTTAAGATATAATCAAGCCAGCTGCCGCAAAGAGCGCAGGCCGGGCGGCAACACCCTTGCCGGTAGCGCGAGCGAGAATTGAGAGGAGCCCCATAACTGCAGCGCGAACCGCCGTCGTACTCCCGCCAGTCATGAGAGTAAAGAGGATGATCCCGATAGCACCGGCCGACAGCCGAAGCGAGACCGGCAGAAACCAGGTCATCTTAGTGAAAGCATCAGCGACCACCGTGACGTTATAGCCGGAAAGTGCCACGATATGTATGAGGCCGGCACGAGTGAAGGCTTGAGTCAGAAGAGGATCGAGCGAACTCTTAGCGCCGAGAACAATGCCACTGAGGAGCGACGACTCCGGCTCACTTATAAGAGCATTGATATGTGCAAGAAATCTATCTTTGAATTCAAAAAGTTTCTCTTGAAGATACGAGCCGTTACCGGAAGAGAGGAGTGTAATCTTCGGCTGGAAGAATTGGTAGTAGATCTCATCCTTGCCGAGGTATGCCTGGTAGTCGAAGCTGTCTGAAAAGTTCTTCACTTGTTCAAGCTGGCCGTAGATCGACAAACGGTCTCCGTAGTGATATGCGACATAGGGAGTCGTAAGTATGAGGGCATTGAACCGTTGGCCGCCGCTCACGGCCACAGACGCATAGAGCGTGGCGCTCTTATCATTTATCTTCGGCTCATCTGTCAGTAAGGCTTCAGCCGAAACATTCCTATTCTCATACTGGCTTAAGTGCAGGCTGTCCCTTGTATCGACGAGGTCATAGCGGAAGATACCGACAGCTGCAGCTAGCAAGAAGACCGCCGTGAGCCTCCCAAAAATCCCCTCTCCAAAAAATGAAAGAAACAGAGATAGTGAAAGAAGGAATACTGGCAGCGCACCGCCGAAGTCGGCGAAGGAGCGGAAGAGTATGCCGGCCACGAGGCCGATGAGGAATGTTGCCACAGACTCAATTCTCATAGTAAGATACTCTACACACTTACCATGACACTCGCAACACACATACTCGTCGCCGGCGCTGCTACTAAGCCCTTCATGGGACGAGTTAATGACCTTGTACTTTTCATCATCGCCGTCTTCAGCCACTATCTGTCAGACGCTATCACTCACTACGACTACGGCCTGTTATCGATACCCTGGCACGAAGGGCCCAAGAAAGACCTTAATGTTAAGCTCGAGCCTTCTCTTGTAGTTGTTGATCTTCTTAATATCGCTATAGATGTTGCTATTGGAGTTTCTGTACTCATACTCTGTGTCGGAGCAGATAACATTTTGAAAGATCCGACTGCCTACGGCCTGATCATACTTGGCGGCATATTACCAGACGCGCTTCAACCGATTTATTTACTTTGGAAGGAGTTCCCGATGACGCTTGTTCAAAACTTCCACGACTTCTGGCATTCGGAAAAAAAATTCCTCTTCAGCAGGGAAAATCTTAAACATAAACTTAAGAAAGAGCTGATAGTCTCGCAGGCCTCAATCTTCATACTCGCGGCACTCATCAACTACTGGCACTAAAATAGTCCCTTATGAGTTTCGCCCTCATCCATGGCGACGTTCGATAGCCGGTCGGCATCCCTGTTCTGTTCGCGCGGGATGTGCGTGAATTTGATATTCGGAAAATCCTTAACGCGCATGTTCCAGATTTTTATAAACATCGGGAAGAGCGACTCCTCCTTGATCTGATACTCGCCGGAGAGCTGCTTCTTCACCAACTCGCTGTCCATCTTGATCTCGACTTCGTAGTCTTGAAGGTTCGCCGTGCCGATAAGTCGCTTGAGATTATCTAAGCCTAAAATCACCGCCATGTATTCGGCGTAGTTGTTGGTCTGTATGCCGAGCGCCTGGCTGCACTGCTTCAGCACCCTCCCCTCTCCGTCAGTGATGTATGCACCAGCTCCGGCCACGCCCGGATTGCCTCTCGCTCCCCCATCGGTATAAATAATAATTTTCTTTTTCATCGATTAATATTAGCTCGCTTGCCTGATATCCACAATTCGGAGCCTCGCCTTCGGGCGGTAGCCGAAGGTGTCCACCTCCATCTCAGCTAGGAGGTCGATGCAGTCGCCAGGCAGGAAGTCAGCGTCGAACTTGCTGCGGAAGTTAAACATCACAGCTGAAACAGTCTCACCGAAACTGTCTTTGAAATCTAGACGGAGGTGGTCCTTACCGGAGCCGAAGAGATTAACTGAATTGATCTGTATATCTTCGAGCAAGAAGAGCGGCCGATCGTTGCCGATACCGAAGGGTGCGAGCTTGGCGAGAAGCTGGCAGTTATTCAAGTTCACATCGTCCAGAGAGATTTTTTTATCTGCTAAAATTTCCTCTGATTTTTCAGAGTCAGACTTTGACTCGCTCGTAAGTTCCAAGTAAGCTTCGGAGAGTTTGTCAGCAAGTAGAGGGACATTCTCTTCAGCAACTGCGAAACCGCCAGCTAAAGCATGACCACCCATCGCAGTGAAGAGATCGTCCCCAGCGGCAGTCATAAGCTCAACGAGATTAACCTTGCCGTCCGAACGGCAGGAGCCCTTAATCTCATGCGCGCCCTCGAGCCCCCACACGAAGGCAGGGCGCTTGTACCTCTCGACGATCTTGCTCGCAGCGAGGCCCACTACTCCCGGCGGCCAGCTCTTATCGCCGACGACTATCACGGCATGATCGCCGTTCCCTTCCATTAGCCTCTCAACTTGGGTCATCATCTTGGTTACGGTGCGCTTCCTCTCATTGTTCTTACTCTCAAGATAATCCGCTATCGTACCGGCTTCGAGCTCGTCGTCGGTCGAGAGAAGTCTGAAGGCATGAATCGGCTCGCCCATCCGGCTCGCGGCATTAATGCGCGGCGCGATGGTGAAACCGACATCGGTCTCCGTAAGATCGCCAAGTTTAACCCTTGCCTTCGCGAAGAGCTTAAGAAGCCCGGGCCGCGGAGTACGCTTCAGCACCTTAAGACCGTAGTAAGCAAGTACGCGGTTCTCGCCGTGAAGCGGCACCATATCTGCGATAGTCGAGATGCCAGCCACATCGAGAAGCCACTTCTCCCAACCCTCCTTCACCTGCCACCTCCCTTCTCCAGACCTTAGAAGCGCCTGCACTAGTTTGAAAGCCACTCCGGCTCCACAGAGCATGTCGAACGGGTAGCCGTCATCTTCTTGCTTAGAATTTAAGATCGCATACGCCTTCGGGAGGTTCGCTTGAGTCAAGTGGTGGTCAGTAACTATAACATCCATACCAAGCTCATTGGCTCGATCCACCTCCTCGACATCAGTGATACCGTTATCGACTGTAATAAGAAGTTTGACATCATCTGCAGCAAACTTCTCGATTGCAGCCAAGTTAAGACCGTACCCTTCGAGGTGACGATGCGGGATGTAGACATAGAAATTTTTATAGCCGATCTTTTTAAAGAAGTCGTGGAGCACGACGCTGCCCGGTATACCGTCACAATCGTAGTCACCATAGATAACAATCCTCTCCCCTTCTGAAATGGCTTTCGTAATTCGCAGAACAGCCTTTTCCATATTGAGCATTAAGAACGGATCATGGAGGTCGCGTTCGTAGCTCGGGTTCAAGAAGCGTTCGGCCTCAGTGCGGGTCGTGAGTCCGCGATGGAAGAGGAGGTGCGCCAGCATCTCGCCATAAGGTGCAAGTTCGCTCATTTCCGACTCCGTCAAACTCCTCTTCACCGGCCAATTTTGCATAGGCGAGATTATATCATATACTGTTTCGTATGAACGATTGCCTATTCTGTAAAATTGTTGAGGGAAAGATTCCGGCACAGAAAATATACGAAGACAGCGAGATCTTGGCCTTCCTCGACATCACTCCGGTCAACGAGGGCCATACGCTCGTCATCCCGAAGAAGCACTATGAAAATCTTTTCGAAATTCCCGACCAGACTCTCTCGCATATCGCTATCAAGCTAAAGGAGCTCGGCAGGGCCGTGCAGCAGGCAACCAACTCCGGCGGCATAAATATCGCCATGAATAACAGAGAGGCCGCCGGCCAGATCATACCCCATGCCCACTTCCACATCATTCCCCGCTATATGGACGATGGCCATAAACTGATGCACGGCCGGCAGTATGCTCCGGGCAGGATCGAGAAGGTGGCAGAAGAGATACGAAGAGTAATACAATAAATAAAAATATATGGAAATAAAACCCCAGAGGCTTGAGAGTTTGAGTTCGAAAGAAAAGAAAGAACTCCGAACAGGAGTAAGGAAAGTCGACGCAGATCCTGCAGCCGCTTTCGAAAGTCAGCTTGAGAACGGCGAGGTGAGCATCCGCGGAACTATACAGAAAACCGATACCGAACACACCAACATCTTCCGGGTTGTTGTTAGCGGGCAGAAGGGTAAGATCGAAGCCGTATTCAAACCATGCGGAGATGATCACGGCCTCAACTGCCGATGCAGCCGGGAAAGGGCCGCATATGTTTATGATAAAGTTTTAGGATTTCATAATGTTCCGCCCACCGTAGTTCGCGAGGTACACGACGATAACTACGGACTTGATGAGATCGGCAGCCTCCAAGCATATGACTACGGAGAGGTTGCCGACAATGCGCATCTTGAGGACAGCGACGAGGGTATTATCAAGCTGAGAATTTTCGACTACTTGATCTGGGCATATGACCGCCACGACTGGAACTATCTGATTACCGCTGAAGGCAAGATCACGGCTATCGATAACGAGGACAGTTTCGGTACCGAAGATAATAACTGGGCCAGACAAGAGATAATGACCGACCTGGAAAATATCACCGACAAGAAAATTCCCGAGGACGTTATAGATATTTTCGAAGCATACCATAACGATCCGAAAATAAAGCTGCGCCTGAAACGAGAACTCTCTGAACTCATCGACAAGGAGAAGATCGACGCGGCCATATCGAGGCTAGACAAGCTGGCACCCATTATCCTTCAAGAGGGCAAAATACCTAGCGAAGAAAAAATATTAAGAAGTTTAACCTACAAGTAAGAGGTTGGCTCAGTGTATGATATTTAAAAACCCCGCGAGAGCGGGGTTAAGTTTTAGGATAGATTAGCCCATGAAGGCCGGGAAGGTGAGCGTCGCGTCGCCGCCGAAGCCATCGACGCTATCGTCAGAGCCTCCGCCGCACGCGTCGATGAAGTCAGGGTTAGCGTATCTGGTCGGGACATAGTCGATATCGCTCCCCCGCCGGCGCCGGCGAGAGGGGGTGAAAGAAACATCAAAGATCTCAGGAGTGCCTCCGCAAGCGTCAGCATCGGGCATACCTGCACGCACCACAATAGACTTAGCCATTCTTCTTGTCCTCCTTTTTATTCTGCTCCGCCCTCTGACGAGAGGCCGGGCAGTTGCAGTTGGGATCATTAGGATTGAACATCGGCCTGGCCGCTGAAGAATCAGCCTTATTCTTCTTCCAAAGTGAGTGGAAAGCGTTGAAGCACTTGACCAAGACGAAACCGAGCACAATTCCACCGACTATCGCGAGTCCGAAAGAAAGAGTTATTACCGGCCAAGAAAGCGGGGTGTTCACCTGTTCTCACCACCTATTTCAAATTTCTAAACCTTGCCAATAGTACACTTTTTGTGAGATTTGTCAAAATAGAAAACCGGTACATTTGATTATTTAGTCTTTATCTGTTATATTCTTGCCATTACGGGCGGTTAGCTCAGTTGGTAGAGCAATTCGTTTACACCGAAAAGGTCGGGGGTTCGAGTCCCTCACCGCCCACAAAATACAGCCATCCTTGACATAATCTAATAAAATTATATTCTCTAGCCAGAAAGGGGTGAAAATTGACCAAAGTAGGGCTACTCTTCGGTTACGGGCAAAATGCCAGTGGCGAACTTCTGCCTCAAACAATAGCAAGATGTAATGCCGCATTTAATGCCTACCGCACAAGCAAGATAAGTAAGATATACATAACCTGCCACGTTACTACCGCAGGGAAAGAAATGTGCGATAAGATGGCTGAATATTTATTGGCCCGTACTATTCCCGCAATAGACATTGTGTGCGTCCCGAAGGCCACTAACACCGCCGGCGAAATCGATGTATTCCTAATGCTCATTGATAAAGCGAATGACGAGGTTACTGCGATCTCTACGAGCTATCACCTGCCGAGAATCTGGTATCTCTTCTGGACGCGAGGCGTGAAGGCGAGGCTTATCGGCAGCTCGCAAGGCACAAGCTGGAAAGATTTGCGCATCGAGCCGCTCAAGATGCTGAATTCACTGCTCCGACCATTCAGTTCAGCTAAGAAAATATTGTAGATATGACTCCGCTGAGGCGGAGTTTTTTTATACCCTCGACGGGAATCTCGCCCTACGGGCGCTGGTACTTTTCGATCTCAGAATAGGGAATCTCGACTACCGTCGCGGGTGAGTTTCGGCTCTCTCGCCTATCGGCTCGTTCGACACGAAACTCCTTTCGATTCCCTCACACAAAGCAAGCAGTTGCTTTGCTCAGGCGAAAAAATTCACTTCGTTAATTTTTTGTGCGCCTGGAGGGAATCGAACCCCCATCAATGCCTTAGAAGAGCACTGCTCTATCCATTGAGCTACAAGCGCGTATTGGAAAAGGTTCTAATAAAGTAACAGATTTACAACGACGGGTCAACTGGCGATTGCTTAGACTCGAGAGTTTGATTGAACTTAATCTCCTTCGCCCGCCAATCAGTCAGAACCTTAGAGAGTCTTGCCTGGTCCAGAGTTGAGGAGACACTTGATCCGGAAGACATTGATAAGCTGCTTGCGGAATAAAATATATAGAGGGCTATCGAGAACATCGCGACTGTCATTAGAACGAAGAGCACGCAAAGAATAATCCAATCCCTTTTCGGATCAATCTCCCGGCGCGATCTCATTTTAAAATTTTCTAACATGGCGACTATTTATCAATATAACTCATGAGGTCGACGGTTATCTCCGTATACCATGGCACGAAGCGCTTACCGTTCTTCCTCGTGATCGTATCGTCCCCGCCCAGCCTCGCGACTTTAACTGCCTCTATTCTAACTTTATACGGCAAGCTCTCGATAGCGGTTAAGAAATGATAGACATCCGCAAAACCGCCATCGGCTCTTAAATCGAACTTCAAGAAGCTCGGGCTGGCCGGCGAACCGTCTTTCGAAACGCTGAGCGAAGTTATGGCCATAGTTACGTTGCTCTGCGAGGCGGTTGAGTCGAGCTCCTCGATGAAGTTCTGCGTCGTATCCTTGGTGATGAAATATAGGTCGAGCCGGCTGCGCTCATCTTGGCTATCCTTAATGGTGCGACTGACTGCGGCAGAAGTCTTAGAGCTTGCCTGGGCAGAAGCGAGCCTCTGATTCAGGCTATCAATGGTCGGCAATTTATCGCTCCACAAGTCGTTCAGAATCCAGATGCTTATCAAGACCATAAGAGCTGCGGAAGAGAGCGCGAGGACCAAGTAGCCGATTGTCCGATAACTATTCTTCATCGCTGTGGCCTTTTACTCATAATAATCGTGATCGAGAAATCTATATTGCTGCTAGCGATAAGGTCGGAGATGGGCAGGTCGACGCTGGCGAACCTCGAATCCGACTTCAGAACTTTGACGAAGGCCTGAAGCTGACTTCTGTCAGCAGCAACACCCGAGACAACGATGCGGTGCGCCACCTCCTTGGTCGTGCCCTTCTTAACCTGCACTTGATCATAAGCAAGCGAAGTAATCTTGGCGGTCGATGAGGCGATGATCGAGGCGTAGATAGCTGAGATGTCGTATCCAAGATCATCCTTGCCCACCGCATTCAAGAGATCAATCTTGCTATTCACATCCTTGATGATTGCTTCGTTGGCCCCCGTCCCCCGAGCTAGATTGGACTGGTTAGTGAAGTTGATCTCCTTATTCAAGTTCGAGATCTGGTACATCGCCACGATATAAGCAGTAGTGAGAGGGATCATCCCGATCAGAATAATTACGAGAAAGAATACCGCCGCAACCACAGCCAAGCGGCGATAATATTCCTGTTTGATTGCCGACTTATCGGCTTGTGGCAAGAGATTCATATTATTTGAAGCCAGCTAAGGCAAGGCCGATAGCCGTCGTATATTCTAAAGAATCTTTGTAGCTGATCGGCGGTATATAACTTTCGAAATTTAGGGCGTTGACCCACGGGTTAGCGAGTTCGGCCGGGAGACTAAGCGCCATCGAGAGATAGCTTATGAGACCAGGAATGCCAGCCTGGCTACCGCATATAATCACCCGGCTTATGTCCTCGTCGCCGCTTATCATGAAGTCTTGGCGGTGCTGGAGCCAAAAACGGCGATGGCTTCTGATCTCATCTCTGACTATCGAGATCATCGGCAAGAGACAGCCGAACACGTCTCTATTTTCTACCGTATCGGTGAGCCCCTTCTCATTCTTAAGACGCTCAGCTTCGCCCGTAGAAACCGAACATGTCTCTTGCAGGCCGCGAATCATATTCTCTCCTCCGAACTTGAATGTGTAGCTCACCATCACAGCCTGATCTTTAACAATAGAGAGCGAGGTATGCAGCCGGCCGATATTAACGATCATGATAGGTGTGTCAACGCGAGCTGGTATTGCAGCTCTGGCCGTAGCTTCGGCTTCAATAGAGAGCGAACTCGGGATGAAGCCAGCCTTACGGAAGTTGTCGAGGTATTCACCAACAACCTTCTTCGGCAAGACCGCGACATTCACATCGATATAGCCGCCGGGGTGCGGATCCGTCTTTAAGACTTCATAATCGAACTCAACGTCATTAGCCTGATACGGTATATACTCTTCGAGCTGGAGTTCAATCGCCCCGCGAATTTCATTCTCTGGGATCTTAGGCAGCCTGATCCTGAAGAAGAAGGACTCGGCTTCAGGTATAGAAACATTGACGAGACAGAAGCCGTACTGCTTCTGGATCGAAGAGAGCACTTGGGTCAAATCGTCTTTATATTCTCGCCGGCCGTAGCTACCAACAGAAGAGACCCTCTCGTTGCCGATGAGCTCGATGAACTTCACGGAATTATCCGAGACGTCGAAGCCGACCGCCGGCAGGCGCAGGTATTTAGGT
Organism: uncultured Candidatus Saccharibacteria bacterium; assembly: GCA_964446095.1. Classification (GTDB taxonomy): domain Bacteria; phylum Patescibacteriota; class Minisyncoccia; order Phycocordibacterales; family UBA12445; genus JACQCV01. Next base: position 808 of record CAYUNB010000021.1, on the reverse strand, counting down.
ACGGGAAAGAGATCTAAGAAAGATTTAGACTCCATTATCCCAATTATACTACAGCGAGTGCTGTCTATCTATGTAGGACTTGAGTATAAGTGCGGCAGCAGACGCATCGGTCTTCTGCCCTGCCCCCTGCAGCCTCTCCGCCTCCATCGTTGTCATGAATTCGTTTTCATATTCGACAGGCAGATTCGAAGCGATCTCCAGTTCGCCCTTGAATTTATCGATCTTCTCCATGATCTTATTCGGCTGCATCTTGTAGTCGAGCGACCGGCCGAGGATGATCCTGCCGACTCGTTCCTTGGAAACAATTTTCAGAATATTGCCGATGAGCTCCTTATCATTAGCCAGCACCTCATAGGGGTAAGCGAAGCGCTCCGTCTCGTCCGAGAGCGCCAGCCCGACCCTCTTGCCGCCATAATCTATGCCCATAAGCCTCATGCGAGCATCTTAGCATGAACAGGCAGAGCCTTCCTAGGCAAGATTGCAAAGCTAAGTCCCAGTGTTATAATCGAATCCAAACTCCATATTTCTAAAGGCAATGAAGAAACCTGACCGGCGAATCAAAACAGAGATACTTATTATAGGAGCAGGGCCGGCAGGCATGGCGGCGGCGATGGAGCTCTCCAGAGCCAAGAAGGATTTCCTCATCGTCGAGCGTTCGCCATCAGTCGGCGGCCTCTCTAAAACTTACACTTTCAAAGAGGGCGACCTCACTTTCTACACCGACAACGGCCCGCACCGCTTCTTCTACAAGAACCCGTAACCCTACGCATTTATCGAAACTCCCCTAACTGGAAAGTGGTACCAGGTC
>CAYUNB010000020.1:0-9895 GCA_964446095.1 uncultured Candidatus Saccharibacteria bacterium | reverse complement strand
GGCGGCTGTTAAGCGGCGGGCCGAGCCCTATAACCCTTGCATTGGCGGGCAAGAGTTCGTGGAGCAGTTCGAAGCCGGTGCGAGCGGTGACGAGGAAATTCAGAGACACCCAGACCCATTCTCCGCGGCGCCATTTAGTCTGGATCTCCGACTTGCCTTCGCGGCCGCCGGCGATAAGATCGCCGCCGACAACATGCCAGATCTCCTTATCGGGGAATCTGGCCTTATACCGCTCATCTACGAGATAGGCTGGAGTGAAGCTTTTGTTTTCCAGATCGTAATTATCAATCTCGGTATTACCGATGTCACTAAAGGCTCGTTTCGACATCTCTGACTTATCTTCAGGTGTGGCAAGTCCCGAAGATGCTTTATCTTCTCGCGGGCCGCAGGGGATGATATATAGCGGCAGGCGTTCGGCGACTTTAGCGGCAATGACGGAGTGATGCAGGACTGGCGGATTAGTGCTCGAGCCGTAGACGGCAATCTTGTCGGAAGCTTCGATAAGAATCTCTGACTTGAGCATCTGATAGTGTGCTGTTAGGTGGGGGGATGCCATCGACTCCCGTAGATCGGAACCAAAGGCGCGTTTGCTGACGATGAGCACCGGCGGCGCCTGTATCCTCTTGAAGTAGGAGCTTTTGAAAAGTTTCCAATGCTTCTCGAGATCCTTAACGAATCGGAACGAGGTTCCGAAGAGCCTTTTGAGAGTGCCAGGCTCAAGCCTAAGTTCTACTTCGAGCTGTTTCTTCCTATACATCTCCAAGAACCATTCCGGGTCGCGGCGGAATTCCGTGAAGGCACGCACCATCTCGTCGTGGTAGCCGCGTCGGCCCATGTTGCCGTAGTCGAAGGGATCCTTCTGCCCTTCCTTCAGGTCGGCGGTCGGCGCTTCATCGAAGGAAGCTTCTGGGATCACCTGTTCTTTATAAACCTCTTTGTTGAGGTAATCTGCCAGCTGATACACTTCGCGCTTCACCATGTCGCCAAGTACTGCGAAGGCGCCTTCCATATCGCCGCCGAGCGTACCGTAGCCGAAGGCTTGTTCGACTTTATTGAAGTTGGCGGTGAAAATGCCGCCAAGCTGCTGGGCACCAGTAGCCAGGATATCCATCCGAGTGCGGGCTTGGAGGTTTTCGTAGGTTAGCGTACCGACCTTTGCTTGGAGCAGGGCCGACTTCACTGCGACGAGTTCGCTGATGTCGACTATTTCGTATGCGATTTTGAGCTTGTAAGCGAGTTCTCTCGCGGCTTTTTGCAGCTCCGGCTTAGAGGCTGGCATAGGCATGCTGATACCGAAGACCCTGCCGCGTCCAAGACAATGGGTGTAAAGCGCAGCTGTAGTTGCGGAATCGATTCCGCCGCTTAAGCCGATGATGACAGCGGGAACATCTTTGAACTGTTCGGTGATCGCCATCTTACAGGCTTCGAAGAGTTCGCGGCTGTCGTTGGCCTGCAACTCGGTCAGTGCCGAGCTGTTTTCTTGGTAGACGAAGTCGAAGGTTCCGCTTGTGAAGGCTGGCGCTTCGAAGATTGGCTGGCCATCTCGGTTATAGATAGTCGAGCAGCCATCGAAGACGACGATATTCTTGCCCGGGTTCTGAACCCCAGCGTTATTGACGTAGATTACCGGCTTCCCCATATGGGAGTGATCTTTAATAATCTGATGCCGCTTTCTGTTCTTTTGCCACGTCCAGGGCGAAGCCGAGAGGTTGATTAAGAGCTCAGCGCCATTCTTAGCTAAGAGGCCGACAGGGGAGAGAGGGTAGTTCTCATCCCAGATATCTTCGCAGAGGGTCAGGCCGAGTCGTAGCGGACCGTTCTTCGTCTGAATATTGATCGGCTGAAGCAGTTCTAACAGGGGCTGTTTAAGCTCCTCTGCCAGCTTGCGGTTCGAGTAGAAGTGCCGCTCATCATCGAAGATTCGATAGTTCGGCAGAAGTGTTTTGATAGCGTGTCCGGCATATGAGCCGTTCGTATAGACGATACCGGCATTTCTGATAGGCGTAAAGCCGTTTTCGCCCGTCTTGTGCCGTTCAGTAACTACGCTGCCAAATATAGCCGTAATACCAGCCTTAGTGGCTTCCAAGAGCTTCTTGTGGCCTTCCACCGTGTCTAAGATGAAAGCTTTATTCTCGAACTCATCGCCGATAAAGTAGCCGGTGGTGCAGAGTTCGGGAAAGATGATAAGATCGTTACCTCTCCGTACTGCCCCCTGTATCTCCTTCACCATATACTCGATATTGAGGCCTGGCCGGCCTGGAACCACGTTCATCTGGCAGAGAGCTATCTTGAGGCCTTCTAAAGAAGACATAAGCACCTCCTAAGTTGTCAAAGTACGATCAATTACACTCTTATACAATATATATAATAAAAGGCAAGGATGGTTACAGGCTCTTGAATGGTATTGACAATTTTTTTAAAAAAGTGTACAATTGTCAGTCAATTAGCATTATATTTTAATAGAGTGATAGGATAGTAAAACTTTATGATAGAAGCATTTCATCGCGATACAGTTAAATATGCCCTGGGGATCTTAATTCTCTTGGCTTTTTTGGCTATTTTAGGCATTTACCTGCTCTTCCTGGGCCGCATCGGCCTTGGTAATACTGCCAGCCTTTTCCTCGCCGGACAGGGTAATGGCGACGACGTTAATCAGCGTTTAGCCTCTGTTCAGTCTGAAATTGATCAGACTTTGGCTCAGGTGAGGGCTCTTGAGGCGGCTAATCAGCCAGCTGCTCCTGCTAACCCTGCTACTTCTGCCGCTCCAGCACCGAAGTACTTGAAGATAAGCCAGTTTGCTGCCAGTCAGACTAACGTTCCTTCTGGTACACAGGTGACTTTCACCTACGGGGCTATTAATACTGCGAGGGGCGAGGCTTTCAGGCTCTTGCTCCAGTGTCCTCCAGGCGTAACAGCTGCATATTCTAATGGAGGCAATGTCTGCCGTCAGACTATCAACGACGCCCTAGCGATCGATAATTCAGGCAGCTATACTGTGACCTTAACCAACAGCGGCTCCCAGCCTGGCGTGATTATCGCCGTGCTTTTGGCGAGCGATATCACTGACAACGCTATCTTCTTCAGGGATTCTAGGGTGTTGACTATCGCTGTGATGCCTTCCGGTCAAGCCTATAACTATAATTCTTACAGCGGCGGGCCACTTTCTCTCACCAGTAACCCAAGTGGCGCTGGAGCACCAGCTACTATCTCTTTCACTGCTACTATCTCTAATCTTACACAGTGTGTGCAGTCTCACTGGGAGTTCGGCGACGGTTACCACTCCGAGAGCGATCCAGTGTGCCCGAACAGCTTCTTGAACTCTTTAGCTAAGACTGTCTTCGAGACACATGTTTACAACCAGCCGGGTACTTATACCGCCACCTTCATCGCTGGCAATGACCGAGTATCGAATACTATCTACGTTTCAGCTCCGACTGCCTACTACAGCGCTCCATCTTACTACCCGACCTATTCCTACAATCCTCCGGTCTACAGCTACGTCTATAGCAATCCGCAGCCGCCAGTCTATAACTATGGCTTACCTTCGCTTCCAGACGTACCGACTACTCCTTATAACTTCCATGCAGTTTCTGCCGACAGCAACAGCGTTACTCTCGGTTGGTCAGCTCCATCTTATGGCAACGTTGTGAACTACACGCTCTATAGAGTCGGCACCAACTCTCTGCCTGTGCCGATCTCAACTTCCGTATCAGCTTGCAACACCAACACCTTCTCGACATGCTACTACACTATCTCCGGCAGCCAGACCACCTTCGTCGACGGCAACGTTTCAGCCGGCAATACCTACACCTATCGTCTCGTTGCTGGCAACGGTTACGGTTCTTCAGACTATTCCAATAGCTTGACCGTTAACCTCGCTCAGTCCAACTCACCGACCGTTCCTCAGACCTTCACTGCTTCCGTCAATGGCAGCAAGATTATCTTGAACTGGACAGCTCCCTCTTCAGGTAATGCTTCGAACTACACAATCTACAGGAAGGGCGGCAACTCCCTGACTATCCCGATTACAATCTCTCCGAACGGCTGCAATACTGGCGACCTCGGGCTCTGCTACTACTTCGCTAACGGTTCGACATTTACTCTTGTCGACTCCAACTTGGCTCCGAATACCGCTTACACCTACAGGATTATCGCTTCCAATCCATTCGGCATATCTTCTTATTCAGATAGTTTGACCGTTATCTCCGGCCAGTCTGATGCCCCTATTGCTACCCCGACTCTTAATCCGGCTAACCGCGTCGACGCTCTCAATATGGTCCAGCTCTCCTGGAATTCGACCGGCGCTAACTACTACCGCGTCTACAGGAGTGCTACGAGGAGTGATGCTCTACCGACGAATGACGATAACGTTATCGGCTGTACCGCCGGCACTACTAACCCATGTTTCTTGAACTTCTCCGGCGATAGCAGGATCTACTCTCTGCAAGCTATCGACAACCAGTACGACTCAAGCAAGACCTATTACTACCGCGTGAAGGCTTACGGCGCTGCCGGCACTTCTAACTGGTCCAACGAGGTTTCAGCCTTCCCGAACAATATCGGCGGCTCGAATCCGAATCCGGTAGTTACTGCCGATCCTGTTATTACAAGCTTTACCGTTGACGGCCAGATCTCGCCTGCTTTCTCAAGCGGCACTTCTCACACCCTGTCTTACTCTGGCACTAACGTCTCGTCTTACAAGCTCTTGGTTCAGTGTCCGAACGGCGTCTCCGTCTCTGACTCGAACGGCTCTAATATCTGCCGCACGAGCTCTGCCGACGCTATCTCGGTCAGCTCCAACGGCTTCTTCCCGATTGCCGTCTACAACGTTACTTCTGGCGATCAGACAGTCGCTGTTTCGATCTTAGCCCTCCGTTCGAACGGCACCGTCAGCAACTCTGTTACCAGGAATATTATAGTTCACGGCACGGCTCCTGTAGTTTCACCAACTCCTACACCGACTCCAGTGCCTCCGCCGGCTCCGAACCCAGCTCCGGTAACCGACGCTGCTATCACCAGCTACTTGATCAACGGCCAGACCTCGCCTACCGCAGCGAGCGGCTCGATGCTCAACCTCTCATATGCCGGCAGCAATGTGGCTTCTTACAAGATCTTCATTCAGTGTCCTCCGAATGTCATGGTGCCTGATCCGAATACTGGTGCTAACCTCTGTCGCACCAGCCAGTCAAGCGCTGTATCTATCAGCAACTCCGGCTCTTACACCTTCGCTATCTACAATATGAACAACGGTGATCAGACGATACCGGTCATGCTGATGGCATTCCGCTCCGATGGCACGCTCTCGAACACTGTGACCAGGAGCATCATCGTCCACGCCCAGCCTGGGTTCTAAAGAATAAATGATACAAAAACACTCTCTGAATGGAGGGTGTTTTTGTTTTACTTTTCTTGGCTCAAGAGTATACTTTACGGCTAGTTGGTTCTTAAATAAACGATGGAGGTTAAGCAGATGAGTGATATTATGATCACCTTTGACAAGTATGTCACAGTCGAAGCCGCGGAGGATATTATCTCCAGTCTAGCTCTTGAAGTCAGTAGTCCTCTCAAGCAATGCGGCCGCGGACCGTTGTCGGTAGGCGTGTCGGTCGATTCAGGTACAGAGAGGGATTATGTCGATAAGCTCCTTAAGACGCCAGGTGTGGCCCATGCCGAAGCCATCTTGTTTGACGATGAATTTGATAATATTACAGATGCACTAGAGAATAGGCTTAAGCTTAAGTAGTTATACCGCCAATTTTGGCGGTTTTATATTATAAATTTATATTGACAGGTCAGTTATAGAATGGTAGTTTGTAGGCCGTTCTGGTTCGTTGACAATGTTTCTAGAACCGCTCCGAATTCAATCGGAGCAAGGAGGGTGCTATGGCTGAGGAACGAGGTAGGGAACGCGATCTGGTGCTGGCTCCGAACGAATATGCCTATATCCAAGATCAGACGAAGGGCGGGATCACTATCTATGTGGGCCCGACTAAGTCGAGTCTTTCGAATACCGATCAGCCTCAAGTCTTCGATGAGAAGAGCAAGAAGTTCCTTCCGTGCGAATTGAACAAGGCGATCAAGGTGGTCGCTACAGCCCCTGAAGGCTGGTACATTATTCTGAAGAATCCGGCCCGTGAAAATAAGCACCCGACTCCGGGTACGCCTACGAACTCTCCGGATCTGCTTATCGGCCACAAGGTTATTATTCCTGGCCCGGTATCTTTCGCGCCTTGGCCCGGCCAGATGGCGCAGGTGGTGCAGGGCCATCGCCTTCGCTCGAACGAATATCTGGTTATCCGGGTCTACGATGAGAAGACTGCCCGCGAGAGCGGCGCAGAGAAGCTCCTTACCGTCAAGCCTGGAATGGATGGGGAAGGCAAGCCTCTTGCCGCGACTCCTGTCGATCTAACGATGGGCCGCACCTTTATCATTAAGGGAACGGATGTCTCCTTCTTCATCCCGCCGAACGGCATGGAGGTCGTGAAGGACGCTACCAATAACGGCAGCTATACGAGGGATGCCGTAAGTCTCGAGCGTCTCGAATACTGCATCCTCTTGGATGAGAGCGGCAACAAGCGCTACGTCCGCGGACCCGATGTCGTCTTCCCGAGTCCGACAGAGAACTTCGTCAAGACGCAGAATAAGGAAGGCAATCCGACTTGCAAGTTCAATGCTATCGAGCTTAATGAGAATAGCGGTATCTATGTGAAGGTTATCGATGCCTACGAAGATGATGATGGCACCAAGCACCCAGAGGGTGAGGAGCTCTTCATCACTGGCAAGCAGACCTCAATCTATTTCCCGCGGAAGGAGCATGCGGTCATTAAGTATCATAATGGCCAGGGCAAGCAGGATGTGCATTTCGCTATCGCTATCCCGTCTGGCGAGGGGCGCTATGTCCTGAATAGGAATACTGGTGAAATCCGCACCGAGCTTGGCCCCACCATGCTCTTGCCTGATCCTCGATATGAGGTTCCTGTCCGCAGGGTACTCACCGATAGACAGTGCGATCTCTGGTATCCTGGAAATGTTGAGTTTAAGGAGCACAATAGGAAGCTCCGCGACCTGAATGGTGCTGGTCATAACGGTGCTGAAGCTGAATCCAAGGGAACGGCACGAGCTGCAGTTGCTGCTCTGGCCACGTATTCTGGAGGCGACGAGTTCAGTCGGCGCAGCGGGTTCACTCCGCCGCGCACTATCAGTCTTCAGGCGAGCAAGTATGATCGAGCGTTCGCTATCAAGGTTCGACCGGGCTATGCGGTCCAGGTTGTGAAGAAGACCGGCGAGCGGCGTATCGTCCGTGGCCCGCATAACATTCTGCTTGATTATGATGAGACGCTCGAAACGATGGAGCTCTCTACCGGCAAGCCCAAGACTGACGCCACCCTCGTTCCGGCTGTCTACCTGAAGACGCTCGGCAATGTCGTGTCGGATATCGTCGATGCGGAAACCAGTGACCTCTGCAAGGTCAAGATTCGCCTGTCCTATCGCGTCAACTTCGAAGGCGATTCTAGCAAGTGGTTCGCGATCGACAACTACGTGAAGTTCCTGACCCAGCACATGCGTTCGTATCTCCGCAACGAGGTCAAGCGGCATGGTATTGAACACTTCCACGCCAACGTCGAGGATATCATCAGGAATAGGGTGCTTGGCAACCATGATGAAACGGGCAAACGTCCGGGCCGTTCTTTCGAAGAGAACGGTATGCGGATCTATAACGTAGAGGTTCTGGGCCTTACCTTCGAAGATTCGTCTGTTGCGAACCTTCTGGTTGACGCCCAGCGACAGGCCGTCGAACAGGCACTGACGCTGAAGGCTGAAGAGCGCAGGCTCGAGGCTACCAAGAAGAAGGAGCAGATCAATCAGGAACTAGCTGTGGCTCAGACTGAGACGGCTCAGAAGAAGATTGAACTCACCGCGACGACTCAGAAGATGCAGCTTGGTGTCGATACCGAGCATGCCAAGAAGCAGCTTGAGCTGAATATGGCACGGCTTGAAGCTGAGGTGCGTGTTTCTCAAGAACGCTTGAAGGCTAAGCTCGAAGACCAGCAGTCTCTCGATCAGATCGCCGGTGCTGAACTCTCGCGATTCAAGGCTACCAAGGAACTGGATCAGCAGATCAATGAGAATCACCTGAAGCTCGAGCTCTCGAAGCTCAAGGCAGAAGCCGAAGCGCTCGTCGCCAAGGCTAACGCTGTCAGCCCCGACCTCATCGCTGCCCTCCAGGGTTTCGGCGACAAGGCTCTCCTTGAACGTGTTGCCACTGCCGCTTCGCCCCTTGCCATTCTTGGCGGGACGAGCGTTGCCGACGTCGTGTCCAAGCTCTTCAAGGGCACTCATCTCGAAGGTGTGGCCAGCAAGATGACCGGCCGACTGAACGGTTCTGGTACCAATGGTCATGAAGAGGTTCGCGAAAGCTAATTAGTCCTTAAGTTACTCTGCCCCGCCATAAAAGCGGGGCTTTTGTTTTTAAACATCGCTGGCGTATAATTGCGCTATGGAAAAAGGCGAGTCAGGGAGAAATATACAGCCCGACATGATTCTCGGGCGTGAGAAGCTCGAGGAGAAGCGGATGAGTGATTTAATTGAGAGTGCTCTAGGTCAAAACCCCAGTAATTTTCAGGCCGATTGGAATATGTTTCGCGATGACTATGAATTCACTAGCAACGAAGAGACTCGTAGAAAGATGATTGAGGCCAGAAAGCTCTGGATCGAGATGAAGGATGCAGGTAAGGAGTTTGAAGATTTTATCAACGATAAAATGAGTAAGATAATTAAGGTTCCACCCAGATCATACTCGACAGAAGAGGGCAAACTCTATCAGCTTATAAAGGTCTATGAGTCTCTGGGTTATAGCGATGGGCCTAAATTTCTAGGTAATCTCTTAAATAGCGAAAATATATTGCGCTCTCGGGATGGCAGTGTTGCCCACACGATCTTGTCATACCTGCAAGATTACAGGGATGCGAATTCCGTAGATTTTATCACAGAATACCTTAGTAATATCAATAGCTCTTCTTACGGAAGAAGTAGTCATCGGGAGGGGGACATTATGGCAGTTATAAGCTCATTGAAGACAATCGTAGGAACGGAGCAGACAATGGAGATTATCGGCGAACTAAGCAAAAGGAATCAGAATTTTTCTGATTTTATATCGAATCCTAGACTGGAGGGCAGGCTTGCTGCTTATTTAGAGAGGCCATTATTTGATGAGCAAGAGCCTAAAGTTATCGAGCCGTTTGATAAGGCGAAGGAGCTCGCTAGGTTAGAGGAGCTGAAGAATATTCCCTTGCATATTGAATCCACATATCACGACATCGAGAACTATACTGATAACTATGATGAGGATAATCACGATTACCTGCCCGAACTGCCACTGGAAAGTCCGCAGGATGCTGAAGAGATAGCTATAGAGGCTAAGAGATATGTTGAAAATCTCATTGGTTCAGATCGAATAGAATATCGAGTGGGTGAGGCCGCTCGCTTGCATGTTTATAACGTTATGCGCCGCTACTCCAGGGATGATAAACGCTGGCAAAGAGAGATGGATAAGATATTCCGAATGTCGGAGATCGAGAAAAAGTACTCAGAAAGGAAAGATCTCCTGCCGACTATCGGTATAGAGATCGAAACGCCGATGAAGGAACTAGATAGATCCAAACGCGATATTTTGAATGAGTTGCATATTAAGAATGAGGATGCCTTAGATGTAGACAGAGCGCTGTGGGAGGTTAACCCCGGGTATTCGCACAGCCCCTTGGCGCAATCTAGGGTCTTGCAGGAGTTAGGGGTTATGGGTGCGCTTCCTATACACCCTGTTAGCGGTAAGATTACAGGTGGCATACCGCTATCTTTGCACATTAACTTAGGTTTTTTACAGCTCGATCGCTTTGAA
>CAYUNB010000019.1:0-10340 GCA_964446095.1 uncultured Candidatus Saccharibacteria bacterium | reverse complement strand
AAACACAGCTAAAAAAATTCACATAATGTCTTCCTGTCAATAGACTAACCGAATATGATATTCTTGGCTAAATTTAAAACTTTCCTTACAAAATAGAGCCGATACAAAAATTTATTGACAACCAAGTCATACATATCGGAGTATTCGACGATCTCACCGCCGAAGCGGCGCTTGAAGTCGCTGAAGCCGGACCAGCCGGAGTAGAGCGGATATCTGTTATCGTCAGGTATGACAGCGCCGAAGTTGTACTTCTTCAGGCCGAGCTTTTTGGCATATTTAATCGCCCCCCACTGGGCTAAGTAGGTGTAGCCGACTCTCCTATTTTCATTTTCCGAACCACTGAATAGATAGTAAACGGAGCTGCCATAGATGACGAAGAAGTTAATGAGCATTATCTCACCGTTATAACGAGCAACTTCCATGAAGGCGTTCCCCTCCGCTTCAGAGATCTCGAATATCTTTCGGTAGTAATCCTTGCTGTTATGAGCGAACTCATCCCGCTCTGCTGTAGTACTTATGAGCTCATAAAATTTATCGAGATACCCCATGAAGCCACTCGCGATAATCTCTACTTCCACACCCAGCCGCTCCGCCTGTCTCACAGTATAGCGATTGACCTTTTTCATCCCGGCTAAAATATCCTCTTCAGACTTAGTTAGGTCGAGGACCGACTCATACTTGGGCTGGAAGGCCCCGTCATACATGAACCTTGGCACTCGGGAAAAATATTTAGACTCTAAATTAACATCCGACCGGAGGAATACGACGTTCTCCTTATCCGCCAGCCGAACAAGAACGTTCGATAACTCTTCAGACTGCTGAGGAGCCAGCTCTTTCAAAAAAACAGGTCCCCGGGGAATGTACATGTAACTCCTGCCGAAAGGCAAAGGATATTTCACAGTTTGAAAAAAACCTAAGGTCGCTTGCTTTTCTTCAATAGCAAATCTTCGAACCTCTTTGCCATTCGCCTTCTGCCACTCGCCGTATATATATTGCTGAGTTATGGGCGTATCAACGCTTCCAGACAACTTCTCGTATTTTTGCTTATTTAATTCCCTGTTTATTACCTTGTTGTAATCGTTTACTTTCATTTTAGTTATTTGGGATACTCAGGGGTATTCTGGCCCATCCAGACGAGCAACTGGCGTATAGCAGCATTGGCACCGACTGCGTTATCGCGGCTGCCCTTCTCCATCACCAGAGCGTAAGAATATCGCGGATTATCGTAAGGGAAGAAGCCGACGCCCCAGGCGTTGACCAGCTTCTTGGTGATTCCGAGTTCTGCCGTACCGGTCTTCGAAGCAACCTTAACCTCTGCTAGGTTTAAAGCCCTCGCCGTACCATCAGAGTCAGTCACACCCTCCCTCATGCCCTCCTGCACAACCTTAAACATATCCTGCGGGATATTTATCTGATCATATTTTACGGCTTTGCCATCTGGACTCTTGAAAATTGTCGGCTTGATGAGATGCCCGTCAGTGGCAATAGCTGCCGCGACCCTCGCCATCTGGATCGGAGTGACAAGGAAGCCGTACTGGCCGATCGAGCTTATGTAGGTGTCGCCGATACGCCACTTGTCGCCGTTGAAATTTTCCGCCTTCCACTCCGGTGTCGGAATGTTGCCATCACCCTCCCCGTCGAGCTCCATACCGGTAGAAGTGCCGAGACCGAACATGGCCGCATACTGATCAAGTTTCGTTATTCCGAGACCCTTCTGGTCCTGATAGCCACCGCCGACTTCATAAAAATATACGTCAGAAGAGACAGAGAGCGCTCGCCGCATATCAACCCAGCCTTGGGCTCGCCAGTCTTTGAATATCGACTGTTTATCAGGGAAGAATGGGTTTGGGATCGAGATGTAGCCGATGCTCAAGATCTTCTTCTCCGGCGATATAATCCCTTCGTTCAAGGCAGCAAGAGCGAAGATGGGCTTGACGATCGAGCCGGGCGTATAGAGGCCGGATATCGCCCGGTTAAGGAAAGGCATCGAAGGATCATTAAGATAGTTAGCGATAGCTTGATGGTCGTCGCCCTTGCTCAAGACCTCCGGTTCATATTCTGGGAAGCTGGTCATGGCGATAACCTCACCGGTTTTAATATCCATGATCACCCCCGCCCCGCCTTTGAACTTATAATCAGCAGCCAGCTTCTTGATCGCTTCATAAAACTCCTTGCTCACATCGGCATCAACGGATAGATTCAAATTCTTACCTGGCACTCCAGGCTCATAGATATATTCAGACTGAACCTCGCCCTTGGCATTAACTTCGGCGATCTTCTTGCCATCGACCCCAGTAAGCAGGTCGTTGAACTGCTTCTCGACGCCGGCCTTGCCGATCATATCCATCGCCGTCGTCGTCGGCGAGTTATCAACTTCATCTTGAGTCGGATAGCCAATATAGCCGATGAGGTGAGCTAGCCCGCTATCCTGAATGTACGCCCTATCGTTATTATCGTTCCAGGCAAGCGGAGTGCCATTCCTGTCATATATCACTCCGCGCGGAGTCGCGACCGCCACACGCTTCAGACTATTGGACTGGCTTCTTATTGCAAAGTAGCCTCCGTTATAGGCCTGAAGGTAAGTAGCGCGACCGGCAAAAACTAAAATAAGAACAGCAAAAAATATTCCCATTACAAGGAAGGAGTACTTAGATATCGGACGCTCGAGAATACCTTCGAGCTGATCTGTATCGAAGGAAGGCAGATTGCTTGAGTCCAAGAATATCTGATCCGGGTCAATATCCTCGCTTATATGCTTCTTGCTCTTTCTAGTCATATGGCCTTAGATACTTCTTGATGTATCTAAGAATAATATACAGCAAAATGCTTGTTACAAAAAACAGCATTCTGCCTGTCCCGTACAAAATATCGAAAACAAGACCTAAGCCGATGATCTCATAGTAATTGTCGAGGATGAAAAAGAGATAAATTGCGGCGACGAAGGGCAGCCACCAGGGCAGAAGCAGGGCGACGATGAAGAGCAGTATGGCGAACGAGACCCTATCGTAGATATTCATTAGCCGGGGCTTTTACAACGTGAACGAATCGGATGTTCTTAATATTGACCGGATATCGAGCGAGGGCCTCCTCGACTGAATTCACCTTATCAACTTTTATATAATCGATCGTAGCAAGAATATAGATATCGCTTCCCGGTATAAGAAGCTGCATGCCGTTATATAGATAAACGCTGCTCGGCAGAGAGAGCGAGAAGTTGCCTCCGCCATAACCCTCTGCCACCGCATGAGTGGAGGTGTCGCCGGGAATAAGAATATCGGTTCTCACCCCGCTGCCCGAATAAAGTTTAACCTTAGATGAATGGCTATACACCTCCTCGATCTCACCGAGAACGATGTTCGGCTTGTAGATAACTCTGTCGCCGACAGAGATCCCCATATCCGTCCCAGCGTCAATTATAAGATCCTCGTACGGCGGAAGATTCGGACCAGAGAGCACCGCGGCCACGGTCGAACTAGCTCCTGCCGGCACCTCTCTGCCAAGTTCAGCTAAGAGATCGTTATTCTCGTGCCGCAGCGCCGAGAGTGAGGCGATGTCTGACTTCTTGGCGTCGAGCTCCGCCTTAAGCTTATCGTTTTCCATAGACAGTGACTCCTTGGACTGGAAGAGAAAGCCGGCAGTCGCCAAAGCATCGCTGAAGCTTGCCTCTATCTTCCAGATCGGCAGACTCACGAACGAGAGTGCGCCGTAACCAGCAGAAAGGATAAAACCGGAAGCAAAATAAAAAAATACTCCGGCGATGAGGGCAGAGATCGCAAACTTGATATTCTTCGTCCGCTTAATGCTATCTTGGCGGTAGCTCATCTTCGTTATCTATCAAGACCTCTTTATATGCATCCATATCTTCGAGCACGATACCTGTTCCGCGAACCACAGCTGTCAGCGGATCCTCGGCAATGTAAACCGGTATGCCGATCTCGCGCTCAAGGACAGACTGCAGACCAAGTATCATAGAGCCGCCGCCGACCATAACGATGCCGCGGTGCATGATGTCGGCGACAATCTCCGGCGGCGTCATCTCAAGTACCTCTTTGACAGAGTTAACCAGCACATTAAGAGATCCCGACAAGGCCTCGCGGATATCCTTGTCTGTAATAGCTACCTCGCGAGGCAAGCCAGTGACGAGATCGCGGCCTCGTATCGAAGCTTCCAGGGTCTTGTCCTGCTGGCAGGCCGAGCCTATAGCGATCTTAACATCTTCAGCTGTCTTCTCACCAAGAAGGATCTTAAATTCATCTCTGACATAGGAGATAATATCTTCGTTGAACTTATCACCGGCGACCTTGAGATTCTTAGCCTGAACGATACCGCCGAGCGAGATCACAGCGATCTCGGTCGTGCCGCCGCCGATATCGATGATCATATTACCGACAGGATCATTGACCGGAAGGTGAATACCTATAGCAGCGGCCATCGGCTCTTCAATAATGAGTACCTCTCTGGCGCCGGCATTAATACCCGCGTCGCGGACAGCCCGGCGCTCGACGTTAGTAACGCCCGAAGGCACGCCGACTAAAATGCGCGGTCGAACCATCTTCTTCTGGCTTTGGTCTTGAGCGCGCTTTATGAAATAAGAGAGCATCTCTTCTGTGACGTCGAAATCGGAGATCACACCATCTACGAGAGGTCTGACAGCTGAGATATGCGCCGGAGTGCGGCCAACCATCTGCTTAGCTTCCTTGCCGACAGCTACGATACGACCCGTCTTCTGATTCACGGCCACGACGGAAGGTTCGTTTATGATAATCCCCTGCCCACTGAGAAAAACCAGAGTATTAGCCGTACCGAGATCTATCCCGATATCGTTTGAGAACATCTTGTTGAATCGCTTGATCATATTTCCAAAAGCTGCTTCAGATCCATCATCTTAACCTCGCCCGTCTGTCTATTCTTAACTTCGTATACTCCGCTCTCAAGCGTCTTGCCGGATACTACGACACGCCACGGTATGCCGATGAGATCGGAATCGCTAAACTTCTCTCCGGCCCGGAGGTCGCGGTCGTCATAGAGCACTCGCTTGCCCTCTTCGCCGCCGAGCAGTCCGTATAGTTTAAGTGCGGCTGCCTTAACGTGCCCTGCGTCGTTCTGTCCTAAAATCTCAACTAAATGGAACTTAAATGGAGCAACATTTTCCGGCCAGACGAGTCCCTTAGCATCGGCGAATAACTCTACAATGGTGCCCATGAGTCGTCCGACGCCGATTCCGTAAGCACCGTTAGCTACCGGCTGATCGTTTCCCTCTTCATCGCGATATTTAACATCGAGCTCCTTAGTATAACGCGTTCCGTATTTGAAAATATTACCGACCTCGATAGCCTTGGCTTCGCGCAAATTTTCCCTTTTCAAACCAAGTTCATTAAGCACCTCATCTTGCAGGACCTCATCGTTAACAGCTATACCCTTCTCATCGTCTATATATATGCGATCTTCGCCGGCTTCACAAACTGTCTGGAATTCATGGCTCCACTTGCTGAACATGCCGCCGGACGCGAAGGTTAGATATGTCAGCTGTCCGATACCGGCTCGCTCATATACTCGCTTGTAAGCATCTTTTACCTTATCGTAAAACTCATCAAGCTCCTTCTCGCTTCTGCAGAAAGAGTACATGTCTTTCATCAAGAACTCACGGCCGCGCATGATGCCCGACTTGGAACGCAGCTCGTTCCTGAATTTAGTCTGGAACTGGTAGGTGTAGAGAGGGAGATCGCGATAAGACTGGACGTAGCCCTTAACCATTCGGGCCATCGGCTCTTCATGTGTCGCACCGAGACCGATCTCGGCATCGTTCTTCAACTTCGTTTTAAACCATACATCCACCACATCATCAGACCAGCGCCCGCTCTTCTGCCATGTCTCCGGCTCTTGCAAAGCCGAAAGCGAAACTTCCTGGCAGCCGAGAGCGTTCATCTCCTCGCGGATTATGTTCTTCAGCCTTTCTATCACCAGAAGCCCAAGCGGCAAGTAGTCATACACCCCGGCCATCTCCTTATGTACATAGCCGGCGCGGATCAAGAGATTGGCATTTTTCGAGACCTCGTCCTTAGGACCCTCCTTCCTCGTCTTAGTAAAAAGTTTAGATTGCAACATGGGCACATATTACTCTAAAAGATAAAAGAAGGCAAAAATTAAAAAAACCCCGCCGGAGCGGGGTTGAACAGATCAATAGGAGCGATAGCGCCTCTTGCGGCTGGTGACGATGAGGCTGGAAACAACTTCAACGAGCTTGCTAGGATCAACCTTCGAACGCGAAGAGGCTGGAGCCTTATCGGAGCCATGCCCGCAGAGAAAGCCGCGAGGATGACGGAACCAATCGTGATCGTCAATTTTTTCTTCGGCAACCCTCTCGCCAGACTCTTCGATAAGTCTGCAGATCTTAGGATGGTCAGCTCGGAAACGCGAACCATCTTCCAGATAGATATCGTTGTTGGCCAAGACGCCGAGGTTATTGCCAGCCATATAGACGATAGCCAGCACACCGCGTTCCTTCAGAATCTGATTCGTCCGCTTCTCCTTCTTATTTACGACGAAGGCGACGCGGCCATCGGCGTAGAGCTTAGCTCGATCGGCTTCGGCCTGCGCACGGACTTCGGCCGGACCAGCCGCTTCAAGAATGCCGTCGAAGATCTCCGACATGCGCTGGAGTACGAGCTCTTCATCATCTCCATGATAATGCTCGAGAGCCTTAGTCACGGAGGTGATGCTGGTATTGTAGAGGATCCGCTTGGCTTCGTAGTCGCCGTCGGTAGGGTCGGGCATATTGCCGTCGTATTCATCGATGAAGGTGACGAGATCCCGCAAGGCGTTGCGAACCACATTGTCGGTGACATAGCGCGAGACCAAGCGTTCAGCCTGGCCAGCCAGATCGGCTGCGGTATAACGATCCTTGACCTTCACGAAACGAACCAGAAACCAGCAGGCGAAGTAGTAGCGAAGATTAGAGTAGTTCTTCTCGAGTGCCCGAGTCTTACCCATCAGCAGATAGCCATCGAAGATCTCGAGCATGCGCTTGAAGACCGTTTCCGAATCATTCGGGTGAGCATAGTCCAGAGCGCGGAAGACCGCGCCGAAAGAGTTCTGCGAACAGATGCGGCGGTTATCGTGACCTGTATGGCGGATGAGGTAGTTCATCACGGAGCCGTAGGCGTCTTGGATGTCGACGAAAGAGACTAGATCCTTGAGCGCTTCCTTCTCCTTCTTGCTCGCATACTTATTAACCACGTAGGCGAAGGCGGAGTGAGTCGAGCCGTCAGGGTCGCGATGACCCTTGATCCCCTTGCCGCCGGCCACCAGGTCGATAGCCATATCGCCCTTGCGAAGACCGTCGCCATCCCAGCTGGCCGGGACATAGATCACCTTGGCGTTAGCCATCCCTGGTACGAACCTGGTAACAGCGCAGCGCCCGGTATGAGCGTCGAGATCAGGACCGATGTGAGTGTACAGATATCGGACAGGCATCGAAGCAGAACCTCCTTAGTGTCAAAAAGCACGGCTTTTCTGCCTAACATTTAAGCATATTTTGAGCTATTTTGTCAATAATAGACGACTAATACTTGACCAGTTTGAGAATATCGCCGTACGTAACGAAGAACATTAGTGCAAGCAGAATCAGGAAACCGGCTATGTTCAGGGCATTTACAACCTTACTATTCAAGGGTTTACGGATAACCGACTCTATAAGTATGAAGAAAAGCCGTCCACCATCGAGAGCTGGAAATGGAACGAGATTTAATACTGCCAAGTTAATGGATATGAGTGAAGTAAGAGCTAAAACATAGGCCAAACCGAAGCGCGCAGCGGTGCTAACCACGCCTATTAGGCCGATCGGACCCGAGACAGCAACACTGCCAGACTGCCCGGCAAAGAGACCGACCACGAACTGATACAGCCCCTGAACAGTACCGATAAATAGCGAGTATGCACCGACTCCCCCGGCATAGAGCGCATCGAAAAGCGGCAGCTTAAGCACCCCTACAAGATCCATCGAGATACCGATGCCAGGTCTTACGCCGATCACACCTTCCCTAGGTATGACTGTCGCTGTATTGGTAACTGGCTCGTATTCAAGAGGTGCCAGGCCGATATCGGAGAGCAGGCCGCCATCGACAGGTGTTTTATAACCGACATACACCTCCTTGCCGCTATTCGCTGCGATAAAGTCAGAGACCTTATCAGGATTCATATCCTGGAGCGAGCTGCTATTCGTAGAAAGGTACACAATATTATCGCCAGCCTTCAACCCGGCGAACTCTGCCGGGGAGCCGGCCAGGATGCCAGTAATCAAAAGCTTAGACTCTTCTGGTTTAGGCCCGAGCGGAGTGAAGTCTGCCGGTACCGGGAGTCCTGCCATGAAGCCTGCCGACAACATGAGGAAACCGAGAATTAAATTAAAAAATATACCAGCCGCTACAACGGCCGCCTGCACATATTTGGGTTTTTGGTAGAGGCTCCTCTTCGAATCTTTATGTTTATGCTCGACAACCTCGGTGGTCGGCTCCTCGCCGAAAATTTTCACAAAACCGCCGAACGGCAAGAGGTTGAGGCTATATACTGTCTCCCCTTTCTTAAACGACCAGAGACGAGGCGGGAAGCCGAAACCGAACTCATCGACACGGATACCGAAATATTTCGCAGTTAAAAAGTGCCCCAACTCGTGGGATAAAACTAAAACCGCAAGAATTATTATAAAAACAAGGACGCCCATCGCCTAGCTCATTATCTCACCTTCCTTCTTCTCTGCCAGAGCATCGAGCTTAGCATTTGTCTCATCAACCAGCTTCTGCGCCTCTTCCTTTAAGCGGTAGCGGTCATCTTCATTAATCTCCCCAGCCTTCTCCTTAGCCTGGATATCAGATATGGTCTTATCGCGCTCTTGGCGAACGCGGATGCGGGCGTCTTCAAGCTTGGTCTTGACGATCTTCGTCAGCGATTTGCGCCGCTCTTCAGTCAGATCAGGGAAAGAGATTCTGATACCAGCGCTGTCAGGTACGACTGACACTCCCAAGTTTGCCGCCTGGATAGCATGCTCGATCTCCTTAACCATAGCGTTGTCCCAGGGGGCAATACGGAGCGTCTTAGCATCTTCGATCGACACCGCCGCCACGTGAGCGATCGGCATCTTCGAGCCATACGACTCGACCGATATGCCATCGAGTATAGCCGGACTCACTCGTCCAGTCCTCAACCCGGCGAACTCGCCCGCGAGCCAGCTCTCAACCCCCTTCAAACTCTCTTTAAAAGTAGAAAAATTGTATGCCATGCCCATATTCTATAATTAAAAAAGAAAAAAGCAAAATAAAAACCGGCGGATAGTCCGTCGGTAAATTCTCTACAGCAGCCAGCGAGGTTTGTCGGCTGGCACTTCCTTAGAAACGCTTGTTTCCGGATCTATATTATCACTTTTATTATCGGGCTCTTTTTCTGCTACAGGCGTATCATCTCTATATACTGCAAGAAAACGAACATTAGCTTCCCATCCATTATCCCAAGATTCAAGACTAAAAATCCGAGGCCCATTATTGGGGTTAGCACTGATATAAGGCGCCCATCGGTTGCCGCGGATGTGCTTCTTAGAAGAGCCAAGAGCAGCCACTGGAAACTTGCGCTGAACGTCCGGATATTGGGCTCCAAAGGCTAAGAGCTCGTCGATTGTGGCGGGACGCTTACCATCGTTGTATAGCTGGAAGACAACTTCATCCGAAGCCAACTCGCACTTAAAATGGACGAGGTGAGCCTTGCGAATAACCTTACCCTCGCCCCTTATCAGAAACTTACCATGTATAAATTTTCCCCTATTGATATCGTATCGCCCTGCGGCAATCATAGCATTGAAACTCTTTGAGTAATCAATAGTGAGGTCGTAGGTAGCGGCAATCAAATCAGAGCCAGGTGCTACGGTATCGACCGTCTTATTTTTGACATCAGATTTGGTCCTAATCATCGAATCGCGCTTAGGATTAGACAGATTATTGAACCACTCTAGCTGATCAGCTGTTATGCTGCCAGCGCGAAACTTCTGATTCAGATCCACAAGCAGATCAGCCCAGCGCTCCGCCCCTGGACGAGAGTTGGCCATATATTCCATCCTTTCAATTTTCAAAAAAACTCTTGCGGCAGTGAAGCCGCTAACGGTCCTCCTTAACTTAAGCTACAAATTAAATCCATCATTGTCAAACCTTTATAATATGAAAGCTATGTATTCCAATATGAGGCGTGGTGCGGGGGCGGTGTCGTTGAGATAGCCCTTGAGACGGATGATCTCCTCAAGAATTTTGGCAGTGGCAGAACTTGGTTCGCGTCTGAGTCTGTCAGCAAGTATCTTCTCA
>CAYUNB010000018.1:10252-10779 GCA_964446095.1 uncultured Candidatus Saccharibacteria bacterium | reverse complement strand
TCGTCTCTTGAGTAGATAATGTTATAGCCGAGAAGATTTATTTGGTAGAAGCTGCTGCCAGCCTGCTTGATGAAGATGAACAGGAATATGACGAAGATCAGGGTGAATGAGGCGCCGAAGGCGCGAGGATATAAGCTCTGCCAGGTCGGACCTGGCCAACAAGTACTCGCAATCATAGCTATTGCTACTGCTAGGACTGCTCCAGCGATTAGTATCAGCAAGAGAATTGTGGCCGTTTCAACCTTATCAAATAGGACCGGACGTTCTTGCACTCTCTCGCACCTTTCGCATCTTGCCATCAGTTCATCTCCCCTTTCGGTTTGAACTCTCTAATAAGAGCCTCGAAGATGACATCATCGAGCTCTTTGCCCTCTTTATCAGCTCTGGCGGCGAGCGCTCGTTGTAAGCTCGGAGTGATATTGATTATCACGGAGACCTTCCTACCTTCCATGGAAGAGCGCGCCGATGGCGCCGGCATATTCAGCGTGAGGCGGGAAGATGGCCTTGTGCTGCCACTGCCACGGCTT
>CAYUNB010000018.1:0-10242 GCA_964446095.1 uncultured Candidatus Saccharibacteria bacterium | reverse complement strand
ACAGGCCGGACATGCTGTAGGCCCAGATCTTGATTCGGGCGGTGGGGAGTCCCGGTCGAGCCCAAGCTTCAGGATGTCGCGGAGGACGGGGGTGGGAAGGAAGTTGAGCGCTGAATAGATGATATTCTGTGGCGGCTCCTCTCTGGAGCTGACCTTGCCGAAGTGTGAGATTATGATTTCACCAGCCGTTGTTCCGGCTGTGTCCGAGATGACATCTCGGACCAAGAGATCAAGCGATTGCGAGAAGTCGGCCGCGCCAGCGTAGGCTAAGGTGCTCATCTCGATGCCTGCCAGTTGCATGATTCCTTTCACGAAGCCGCCACCGATGCCGTTGCCGAAGGGGTATCTCACAACTTCGTCGCTGCGGACGATAGTGTAAGAGGTACCGGTTCCGATTGAGACCAGCAGGAAGTCTTTGATATCGCTTCTACCGGTCATGGCCAGAAGTTTCTTGGTGCCGTGGGCTTGGATGCGGAGCTCGTTGTCGATCGGGTTGCCGCCGAGCCGCGTGACAGTCAGCGGCTTGAACTCCTCGTCGAGGCTCCGCCTGATGCCGGTGGCCAGCATAGAGGTGGCCCCGGCAATCCGGGCTCGGCTTATGATCGACTCGATCGGCTCATCTGCGCTGCTAGCGAGGTGCAGTTTGCGCTCGCCGGAATGTTTTCCGACCTCTCCTTCCCAAGCGAACTTAGCAAGGGTACTTCCGATATCCGCGCCGATTTTCAAACTTTAAACCTCCTCTTGTCGATGTGCAACCCTATTACCTGGCTAATTTCTAACATTTTTTAGAGTTTTTGCAAGGTACGCTACGCCGCTAATCCGAACCTGCCTGCTCACGGGCATAAGGGAAATTCGCGACCAGGTTCGATTATGGGCTCTGCTCCGCTTAATATAATTCGGTCCTCTAGTAAAAAATAAGAAATGTAACGGAGCCGAACTATGATTTCTGATGGTCTGGCCGAGCCGACCCGCCGGTAGGCGGGCCCCGCAGTGACCAGGCGAAGGAGATCCGAGGACCTCAGAAATCATAGTTCGGCGGAGTATTTCTTATTTTTTTCCTTCGCCGCCTTCACAAATCCTAAGAATAGGGGATGAGGCTTAAGTGGATTCCCAGTGAACTCTGGGTGGAACTGCGTACCGAGGAAGAAGGGGTGAGTATCCTGAGGCAACTCCATGATCTCCATCAGTTTGCCATCGGGACTCTTGCCGGGGAAGACGAGACCAGATTGCTCAAACCTTTCTATATATTTTAGATTAACTTCATAGCGATGACGATGCCGCTCGCGGATAATTCCTTGGTTGTAGAGCATCTGAGCTAGAGTGTGAGGTTCTAGTACAGCCTTATAGCTACCGAGGCGCATCGTGCCGCCGTATCTCTTGCTGTCGAGGTTCTTAATTTGCTCAGGCATTACATCGATAACGGGGTTGGCAGTATTTTTCGCAACTTCTGTCGTATTGGCGTCTCTTAAGTCCAGAACATTACGGGCATATTCGATAACAGCCAACTGCATTCCGTAGCAGATACCGAAGAAGGGGATCCTGTTCTCCCGCAGGTATTGGATTACCTGGATCTTGCCCTCCACACCGCGGCTGCCGAAGCCGCCTGGCACGAGCACGCCATCATATTTCTTAAGTTCATCGAGCGGCGCGCCCTCCTCATAAGACTCTGAGTCCAGCCAGTCAGTTTTCAGCTTCACTCCAACGGCACCGGCGGCATGCTTTAGAGATTCGATAATTGAGATGTAGACATCAGATAGCACGAAGTCGCCGGTCTTGAAATATTTACCGACGATCGCGATCTTCACTTCCGCCTTGGCATTCTTCATCTTGGCGAACATCTGCTTCCACTCCTTCAAGCCATCTTTGTTGCTTTTCCTATAGTTAACATTCAAGATTCTAAGTAGAGTGTCACCCAAGCCATCCTTCTCGAAGTTCTGCGGTACTTCGTATATCGACTCTATATCTGGGGCCGAGATAATCTGCTCGGCCGGGATGCCAGAGGCTTCCGCAATCTTCTCCTTGCGCCGCTGATCGATCGGTTTCACCGACCGGCCGATGATGATGTCGGGGTGCACGCCGTGGGAGTTGAGGGTTCGGATGGCGGCTTGGGTCGGCTTGGTCTTCATCTCGCCGATGGTGCCAGGGATCGGCAGGTAGCTAACCATGACGAAGGCTACGTCGCCCGGGTGCTTGATCTTGATGAGCCTGGCTGCTTCGATGAAGAGCGAGTTCTGATATTCGCCGACCGTGCCGCCGATCTCGACGATGGTTATATCGGGCTTCGTCAGCGCTCTGGCGGCTTCTATTCGCCGTATGATCTCTTCTGTCACGTGCGAGACCGGCTCGACGCACTTGCCGCCATAGCCTAAGGCGCGCTCTTTGTCGATGACGTATTTCAAAACCATGCCGTTCGTCATATAGTTCTCACGCGGAAGGCTAGTACCCAAGAAACGCTCGTAGTTGCCCATATCTTGGTCGCACTCCAGGCCCGAGTCGAGGACGAAAACTTCGCCGTGCTCGGAGGGGTTCATAGTGCCGGCATCTACATTGAGGTATGGATCGATCTTCATCGGGTTCACCTTAAAGCCCTTGTTCTTAAGGATGAGCGCGATCGAGGAGGTGGTGATGCCCTTCCCGACGCCTGACATAACGCCGCCGCAGACGAAGATATATTTGTGCTTTTTTGCCTTAGCCGCCATTTTCGCTTTTGAGTATAACATATAAAAATCGCCGTCCATCAGTGGACGGCGGCGGTTATGAGTTAAAACTCCTTAGACTTCTTCATCTCTTTACGGCGCTCTGCCTGGGAGGCATCCTCTTCAATAACTCCTTCTTTGATCACGGGCGGCTTCTTGTATTCCCTTTCTGCCTTCTCTTGCATGGCTTCACGAATCCATTCAGCTACTGTTATCTTCCGCTTATCTGCGAGATCTATGGCATACAGAGCGAGTTCGAAGCTTGTTCTAGTGGTAAACCTACAGATCAGTTCGGCGGTCTTCGCCATTTCCCCCTACCTCCTTCGTAAATGAACAACTATTCAAGAAAATGATAGCTTAGGAGCGCAGCGGGAGGCAAGGCAGCTAATCTAAACTATCTTGACCGATTTATAATAGTGTATTAGTTTAAAGTTGGAACTAAACCAGAAAGGAGTGTGGGCTTTGGCAAAGGCTGCGAATGAACCTAAACTCTCTCCTGCAATGATGGAGAAGATCCTAAAAGGGGTTAAACAGGCTAGGGATCGCGAGTTTGTGCCTGATCCAAGGGATCAGGAAGGAAAGCAAAAGACTGGAGTCGACTGCAAGATTCCCGGTTGTGGTGGAGTGATCATCAAGGAAGTCTATAGCGAATACCGCGGAGATCCCATGCAGATGGTCATTGGAATTGGTGCGCGGAAACAGATGACGCGCGTGACAGAGATCTACTGCCAGGAATGCGGAATCAGCTACCATCACATGCCGAAGAAAGCAAAGGCTAAGAAAAAATAAGCAAAACAGCCACCTCTCATGAGGCGGCTTTTCATTTATTTTTGGCGCGAAATCCACTTCTGAACAAACCTATGCAAGTGTGGATCGAGTTTTTCGATAGGCATGACCAAGATCTCTTCTGGGCTGAACCATTTATATCCTCTAAATTCAGCAGAGTCATATTTAATTACAGCATCTGCATTTCCCTTGATAACATACCAGAGACTCACATCCGTGTGGCCCGCAGTTAGACCCACTGTTAGTGCTTGAGTCAGGAAGAAAATTCCATTGTGTAGGAATACAGCCTCGGTATTAAGTTCCTCTAGTGACTCTCTTTCCACCGTTGTTTTCGGATTCTCGCCTGGCTCAACATGTCCTCCAGCGGGAAGCCAGAGCTGTGCTTTGATATGGTCAACAAGGAGCAGTTTATTTTCTTGCGGATCAAATAGTATAAAATACGAGACCAGATGTTTGGGCGGTATATCCGGTTTTTGTATACGAAATATTTCGACACCACTATTTATCCATTCGAGTGTGTCGTGGATATGTTTTTCTTCTATTCGATCAAATGGAATAACTCCTTGTACGGCTCCGAGAATTTTATTTTTTATCTCTAATTCCATTTGTTATCCCTCCTTTGTAAATGAACAATAGCTAAATAAATAATATTCTATGAAGATAAAAATACAATCTGTACAAGTCTAGGAAAAAGCTAAGATATATGATAGATTTATCTCAAATTATTGGAGAGGTGGCTGAGCGGTCGAAAGCAGCACACTGCTAATGTGTTGAGCCTCAAAAGGGCTCCGAGGGTTCGAATCCCTCCCTCTCCGCCTGATGTCCAAGTTCGAACCCAAGCAGAATAAGGGTATTTGGGCTAAAATAATTTCATGTCCCAAAGACTAGACGTAAAAAAGATATTAGAGGACGAAATTGCTCTCATCGGATTAGGATGGGATATTAAGGGCGTAATCGATTCCCAGAACAGAATCTACACAATTAATAGCGATACAAAACTTATCTCAAAAGTTTTTGAATTGGTA
Organism: uncultured Candidatus Saccharibacteria bacterium; assembly: GCA_964446095.1. Lineage (GTDB taxonomy): Bacteria > Patescibacteriota > Minisyncoccia > Phycocordibacterales > UBA12445 > JACQCV01. The sequence continues at coordinate 5,735 of CAYUNB010000018.1, read as the reverse complement.
ACGACTCCGATTGTTTTAGATATTGCAGAAAAATACAAAATCAAAGTTATACAATCCGATCGACAAACTGTTTATCCAGACCTGACTTTAGTTTTACCAACAGGAGAAAAAATTGCACTTGATATTAAAAGTACTTATAGAAAAACAAAAGACCGTGTCGCCGGTTTTACTCTCGGTTCTTACACGGGATATTTGAGAAATCCTACTAAAAATATAATGTTCCCCTATCATGAATACTCAAAACATTTAGTACTTGGTTTCATTTATACCCGAGAAGAAGACAAGGATGGCGAAATTGTTCCCCTTACAAAAATTGATGAAATTAAACCAGTAATTAAGGATATTGAAATTATCGTTCAAGAAAAATATAAGCTATCTGCTGATAGACCTGGAAGTGGAAATACAGCCAACATTGGTTCATCTGGGGATATAGAAACCCTTAGAAATGGGACAGGTGCTTTTTCTAAATATGGAGAAAAAGTTTTTGAGGATTATTGGAGAAATTTTTTACAGAGAAAAATTGCTCGAGATATGGGAAAGGAACAACCATACCATAATTTGGAAGAATATTTAGCGTGGAAGAAAAAGCAAAAATAAGTTATTTCGCAATTATCAAAATTTCTTTTGATTCTCCATTTTTACTCAAAGCGTATTTGTAATCACTTCTAAATACTTCTTTTACTTCTTTTTTGTGTTTTCTTAGTAGTTGTATAAGTTCGTCTGAAGTTGGAATGCCGTCTGATCTATATGAAATTACCAGAATTGAATCTTTATATCTACTAAAAAGATCATCGAATGCTTGGGTAATTCTTTTTTTGTCTGCCCATACTGATTTTTCAGTTTTGAATTTTCTATGTTTACTTTTGTAGTCAACTTTATTAAACCAATTTGTATAGTCGCTAATTCCTTCAAGAAAATGATAGAAATCAAGGTAATCAACTGCAGATCCCTTATTTGATATGTAAGGTGTGTCTATATAGATAAGATCAGCTTTGGTCTCCAATTCCATTGCATCTTTATTAAATGCTTTATTTTTTTGTTTGTTGTCAAAAACAGCATCGTTAGCTTCTTTGACAAAGTTTATGAAGTGATCTTCAAATGGTTTATCCCAAGTTATTTTATTTCCAAAACTTCTTTCTACATTAGCAAACCGAACATATAAATTTTTCCTATGGAAAAGATTGTAAGGTCTTTTAATTATGCAAGATTGAAATAAAGCATAATAAGCGAGAGCTTGTTTATACTTATTTTCAATTTGTCTGATATTTGTTGAAACTATATCAAGCCATTTATTTTCTTGATCGGTAAAGTATGTATCTTGAAAAGTTTTCTGAATAAAGTCTGGATAATCGAGGTTGCTGTGTACGGATAATATGAAATCGATATCGTTTTCGTCCAAAATTTCTTTTGAATTTTCAATAAGAGCTAGCCCGGCGAGATAATTACATTTAAGATAATCGTTATAAAAAATCTGCTTACCTTTACTTTTTAACATATATCCTACCGAGCCAGTACCACCAAAAAGGTCGATTGCAGATTCAAATTTTATATCTTTAAGATGTTCCCATATTTGATTTAGAAGTTTCGCTTTACTTCCTTGGAAACGAGTTGAGGGAAACTTGGGTTGTTTTTTAATTTCAAAAAGAGTGTTTGCTGGTTTTCCTAAATCTTTGTGTGGTAGTGGTCTTTTTATTAAAGGTAGGGGCTTAATTTTCTCAGCTGTTTTTACTGTCATTAAAACCTTTCCTTGAATTGTAAGCTCATCAGGGTTTACAAAAATTGGATTTAGGAGTGAATTAGCCGGTTGTAATCGTATTCTATTTTTTTCTTGATAAAACTTCTTTAGAGTAACTTCTTCATTATTAATAAGGGCGACAACTTTGTCCCCGTTACTAGGATTTATTTGACTCGAAATAATTACTATATCGCCATCATCAATACCTTCTTCTATCATACTTTGTCCTTGCACACGCAAGGCGTAAATATCGCTCGAACGAAATCCCAATAATGCAGATTTTGAAATAGCGACTGTTTCTTGGCGGTCCTCGATTGCTTCTATGGGGCTTCCAGCAGCAATAGCCCCGAGGATAGGCACTTGAACCATTTTTTCTTCCACATCAATTTTGATCGCTCGTGCTTTATTTTCCTGCTTTTTCAGCAACCCTGCTTTCTCAAGATTTTTGATGTGATAGTGAGCGGTAGAGACCGAGGAAAAATCAAATCTATCCTTAATTTCCTCTAGGGAGGGGGCATATCTGTGCTTTGATGTGTATTTTTGGACAAAATCCAATATTTGCTGTTGCTTTTTTATTGCCATAGGAATATTATAGAAAATAATTAGAAAATCTACAAATTCTAATTATCCACAGTTTTATAGATGGTCGATATTAAAAGTTAATTATCAAGAAAAAACATATGCCGAAATATATTCGCAATGCCGGAAAACATTGGTCACCTCAAGATGAGCGACAACTTTCGCAACTTGCAAAACAAAATACCCCTACCCGGGTTATTGGTCTCAAACTTGGTCGCCCAGAAAATGGCGTAAGAGCAAGGGCAAGTGAGATTGGTGTCAGTCTTCGTCCGACAAACCAATCTCCATACAATCGTAAAAAATAGGGACTTGGAAAAAGTGACTTAGTCGATAGAGCTTACGTGTTTGATACGACACTCGGTACGCAGTAACTTCAGAATTGCACACACAATAGCGATCAAAAAGCACACCTTCCCGATTGTTTTATAAGAAAATTAATTAACAAAGATGAAATCAACAAAGAAAACGACGGCAAAAAAACCACTAAAAGTGGTAGCAAAGAAAGAATCTTCCAGGAATTATATAAGTCAGGCAGACGTTCCATCTTATTCTATTGCAAAAGCACTCAGAGTACCTACAGCCATAAATGATAGTTATGGAGGCAAACCAACAAGACCTCTTCAGGTTGCAACAGCAATGAATGTCCAACCCACAACGGGTCCTTTTAGGATGCTTTGCGGTGCATCCATTGCTTATGGGTTAACCGAGGGCGGATACAATGCTACAGAAATATCTTTATCCGAAATTGCACTTCGGATTGTGAGACCAATTAATGAAGGTGACGACCTAAAGGCAAAACAGGAAGCGGTTCTAAAACCCAGAATAATTCTTGAATTTTTACAGAAATACGATAATCATCCTCTTCCTGCAGAAAACATCGCTCAGAATGTTCTTGAGGAAATGGGAGTTACTCGCGCGAGGACAAAACAAACACTTGAACTTATTTTGGAAAATGCAGAGGAGGTAGGCTTTATCAGCGAAGTAAAAGGGAAAAAATATATTGACTTACAAGGCACTAAACCTAGGCCTTTAGGCAAAGAAGAAGTTACTGAACTGGAGAAAGAGGAGGAGGAAGAAAGTTCAGTAGATGAAAAAGATATAGGTGAGAAAGGAGAGCTAGAAAAAAATGAAAATTCACGAGTATTTATTACTCATGGTAAAAATCGTGATTTTATAGAACCAATCAAAAAACTCCTAAAGTTTGGTGGTTTTGAAGCCGTAGTAGCAACAGAAACACAATCAGTGTCGACAGCTGTTCCAGAAAAAGTTATGAATGAGATGCGTGGCTGTGGAGCTGCTATTATTCACATAGATGCCGAACAAAGACTTTTAGACCAAGCCGCAAAGGAACAGATAGTTCTAAATCCTAATGTATTGATTGAAATTGGTGCAGCGATGGCTTTGTATGGTAATCGATTTGTTCTTTTAGTGAAGAATGGAGTAACCCTACCGTCTAATTTGCAGGGTCTTTATATGGTTAAATACGATGGTGATACGCTCGACAGTGATGCAACCATAAGGCTTCTAGAAGCCATTAACGACATAAAAAATCACACGATTCCCGTAAAAAACTAGATACGATCATCTAGATCATTGGATACTCAACAACGTTTTTACCTTTATCTGCCTTTGATTTCGGAACCTCAAACCACTCCGGATGTTGCTTAAACATATCCCGTAATTCTTGTATAATTGGATCAAGAGTCCTGATCGTGAGCCGTCTTGGTTCTAACTTCAGGACATCACCACCGCAGCGAACGAAGTGAGCGAAGTAGATGAGTCCCGCTAAGCGGGACGTGAGGGATTCGAAAGGAGTTTCGTTATTGAGCGGAGCGAAATCGAAACTCACCCGCGCCCGTAGGGCGAGAATCCCTAGAACCCGCGCCGAAGCTGTAAGCTTCCAATCCCTCCCTCTCCGCAGCGAGCGAAGATAAATAAAAAACCCGCCATATTGTGGCGGTTTTGCTTTAGATTCCGAGAACTTGCTTATAGTTTGCCCAAGTGAGCCTCTTTTTACCTGTAACTCCGCGATTGTAGGGTGCATCGTAGAGAATATGTTTCCATTCTGGTCTGGCAAGTCCGGTGACCTCCGGCTTATCGTCGACTAGAACATTGCCTCTTACCAGTGTCTTGTCCTTAGTCAGCATGATGTTCTTGGTGAACTCCTTACCCAGATGCTTCTCAACCCATTGGAACTTCTCAAGCACGCAATGTTCGTAGTTAGTCAGGGGAGAGGTACAGATTCTGACCGTATGCCCGAGCGACACTAATTCTTTAAACCCCTCAAGCGCTCCGGGAATCGGCATGAGGTCTATAAAGAATCCAGGGCTATGATAGATGCTCTCGACCCTTCCCCGTTGTTCTTCACGATAGTCCTTATATATTTCAAAATTCCTTCTGCAATTAGGAAGAACGCAGGTTTCATTGGGGTATTTGGTCCACCAGTTTTCAAGGAACCCTCGTTCAAAGTCTGCCAGTACTCCATCTTGATCAACCAGGATAATCATTTCACCCCTCCTTTCTGACTGGATATTGATACAAACTAGGTGGAAAAGCAAGTCCCGATACGATTGCCTAAAATACCCTTATTTTATAAGCTGTTTTAGGAAATAGGGATATTTCAGCGGCTAAGGCCTTGACAAATATGTTTAGCCATGCTATACTTTCACCAGACAAATTGAAAACCAGGAACGCGAACGACGAACGTATCAAGGAGGTGAACCGGAATGATGTAGCAGTTATAACGCAATCCCCACAGCGCGGCGAAAGCCGAGATTGAGGGGTCTTGTGGGGTGACTCACATCTCAATCTCCCGTAAGCCGCCGGCGGGTACGGCGGCAAACTATGCCAACCGCGAAGAACGTGCTGATGAAAGGAGAATCTCCATGATTCATGTGCGAGATCCGACGTGCTGATATAACCCCGCAACCACCCGTCAAACCGGTTAGAAGCTAGCTATCGCGGGGAGCTTAGCGACTAACCAACGTAACACCCGCAAGGGGATGGCGGCCGGCCCGGACGAGCTCTGGGCGGTCACAATGAACTTCCGAAGGAGGTGCTGATACGTTCGTCTTGCGGTGCGAGCCGTGGCTGATGGGCGCAGGCCTGAAGAGCCTGGTCAAGCTGTCGGCCGCGGTAGCCACAGTGACCTAGAGGGAGACGTTAGCCTAGGGCGGACGGCCCGAGGCGAGCCTCTCCCAAAGGGTCCAATAACCGCAACCCGTTCGCTTGAGCGCCATTAATATGGCGCCGGTAGCCGAGTCAACGCTCTGGGGAAGTAGAAAATAGCCGAAACCCCGAGGTCTGTTTGGCCGATCGCTACGTTCCTGATGGGTCTGCAAACGGCCAGGTCCGAGAACATAAAGCCGTTAAAAACCCAGGTTGGCCAGGTTAAAGGTCAACACCCCATCCGAAAGGATGG
>CAYUNB010000017.1:0-11544 GCA_964446095.1 uncultured Candidatus Saccharibacteria bacterium | reverse complement strand
TTTTAATATATTTCAAGTTTTTGGCAATTGAAAGGGGGATTAGAAATGGGTCGTATGATTGAGACGATGATTGACGTCGGCGGCGGAGTTCGGCTTGAGGCAGCAATCTTCGAGCCGCGGCAGGTGCACCCCTTCGCTACGATCATCTTGAGTACCGGCATCTGCATGCAGTATAGAGACTACCTGCAGATTTTGGAACCACTCTCTGATGCTGTTAGAATTGTCGCGTACAACTATCGCGGGCATGGAGCTTCAGGAGGGGTCTTCGAGGCCCGGCAAGTTGTAGCTGATCTGGCTGCTCTTGCTTCCCGAGAGGTCTCGCCACTTTTCCTAGCCGGCCACTCGACTGGAGCCAATATTAGCGCCTCGGTAGACACGCCTGTCAGCGGCCGAATCTTCCTCTGCCCTTACATTGAACCGAGCTACTTAGCCAAAGGCCGGCGAAGGGTTCTGGCTGCAGCTTCGCGCATGCCAGGGATGTTCCAGCTTATCGATCGGGCGCTAACTGCTTTCGGCCTGGCTCGGCGCTTCGGGTTCAAAAATAGCCGTCCGCTCAGCGATCTGCTTGAGCTCTCAAAGATGACATCTTCCAAGTCTCGGAACATTCCGGCGCTCTGGATGATTCCCGACCGCGACGAGATTTTAGGCACTTGGCGGAATCCAGAGCACCTGGAAAGTATCAAGCTTAGTTTGCATATTGCCTATCACTCCGGTTCCGATAGGAGCGACATACTATCCGGCCTCAACCACTGCTTCAACACTCAGGTTGGCAATCTCTTCCAGATGTTCAACTGCCCGCCCGAAACTAAGCAGGCTATCGTTGATACGATATTACAGTTCTGCTGGTCGAGCATTGCGAATGCCAGTCCGATGAGAACTTCTAAGTCCCAGTCTTCTGTAGATGATAAGACCGACCCGGCTAAGCTCTGGCCGAAGAGGTAGTTTGCCCCGCTATTGCGGGGTTTTAAATTGCGAGCACTGTGTTGACAGCCAATAACCGCGATGATACTCTCTGAAATAGATACTAACGTTCACCAAAATTTAGAAAAGGGGGTTTTATGTCGTTGGTAGACGACATCAAGGGTCTTTGGCGGAGAGTGAAATATACCTTTAGGGAGAACTTCGTCTCCCGCGAGAACTATCGCTATGGAGATGAAGAGGTTAATGTCTCGAGCTATGAAGAGGTAGTGGTGTCGGTAGCTAATCGCGATTTCGCGCTTGTCTATCCACCCAACCAGCCGCTCTGCTCGGTCGATAGAACCATCAATCCGACCAGCTGGCTCAATCTCCTCCTCGCGCTCTTGGCCAGCTTGGCAACCGGCGTTTCTCTTATCATGCTCTTCTTGATGCTGGCCACGTTTGCGGCTTATCCCTTGCTGTCCGCAGCGTTCTTCACCTTCTTCACCTCGCATCTATCGCTGGCCTTGCCGGCGGCTGCCGGCCTGTTTGTCAGCGGCCTCTGCTTCCGCAAGTTCGACCGTGCTCTGACTATGCTTAATTGCCTCAAGGGAGCGGAAGAGAAGCTTCAGGATCCGCGCTTGCGGCATCAGGAGGTCGCTCTTCTGGAATGCAGCAACGACGAGGCTGAAATCGACGCTCTGATCCTTCAGTTTGACGAAGCTATCGCGAAGGGTGAGGAGACTTTGAAGCGGGTTGCCAAGATGTGCTACAAGATCGAGTGCATACCCGATCTGGCCAAGACGGAGATCGAGGCAGAACTTGCTCCGCACAAGCAGGCGGCTGATAAGCTTAGGCATGAACTGGCGCGCTTTAAGCAGCAAAGGCTTGATGCTCTCGACCGGAAGAGGATTGTCCAGCAGAGGGCTGAGAAGACCAAGCTTATGACCGATCTTATTGACTCTGGTCCGATACTGGCCAGCGTCAGCAACGGCGGATTCGCTGCCGAGCTTGACTCCCTCAATCAATCTATGAGTGAACTCTTCGACAAGATCGATATCAAGCGCAAGTGGCAGGAGAAACATCTGCTGATTGACGCGGGGCTCGGCGACGACAAGAAGCCGCCCCAGATAGAGTAGTGGAGAGCTACCGCCATCCTCCGGCATTCGGCCGGAGGAGTTTTTATTGTCAAATATTTTAAAATGTGTTATTCTTTCGGAACTAAATATTAATACTTATGGAATTGGAAAATTTAAGAAATATAGCGATCATCGCTCACGTTGACCACGGCAAGACAACCTTGGTTGATTCTCTTTTGCGCCAGGCGATAAGCAACATCAAGGCTGACCTCTTGAAGGGTGAGCTTATCATGGATTCTAACGAGATCGAGCGCGAGCGCGGCATTACTATCTTCGCTAAGAACGCTTCTGTCGTCTGGAACGGCGTTAAGATCAATATCCTTGATACTCCCGGCCACGCCGACTTCGGCGGCGAGGTGGAGCGCGTGCTGACGATGGCCGACGGCGCTCTCTTGGTGGTGGACGCTAAAGAGGGTCCGATGCCGCAGACCCGCTTCGTATTGAAGAAGGCGCTTCAGCTTGGACTCAAGATTATCCTCGTCATCAACAAGATGGATAAGCCTGATGCTCGGCCCGACTACGTACTTGATGAAGTGTTTAATCTTTTCGTCGAGCTCGGAGCAACTGATGAGCAGGCCGACTTCCCAGTAGTATATGCTGTAGCTAAGAAGGGTTTGGCCGGTGATGAACAGTCAGTTGATGCCATGAAGGATATTAATCCTATCTTCGAATGCATCGTTAAAAATATTCCTCCGGCTAAGCGGAATATTGATGGTCCCTTGCAGTTTCTAACCGTGTCGATATCCGCTAACGACTTCAAGGGGCGCATCGCCACTGGCAAGATTTACCGCGGCAAGGTTAAGAACGGCGATACAGTAACGCTCATCAAGCGCGACGGCAACAAGAGCAATTTTAAAATTATTTCGCTCATGACTTCGAGCGGTCTCGATCGCGTTGAGATCGCTGAGGCCTTCGCTGGCGACATCGTGCATATCGCTGGAGCACCTGATGTCATGATCGGCGACACTATTGCCGATAAGGAACAGCCTGATCAACTCACTCCGCTCAAGATCGACGAGCCGACCATCCAGGTCATCTTCTCCGTTAACTCTTCACCCTTCGCCGGACGAGAGGGTAAGTTCTTGACGTCCAGGCAGATCCGCGACCGTCTCTTTAAGGAGATGGAGACGGACGTTGCCTTGCGAGTAAAAGATACCGACTCGCCTGACAGCTTCTTGGTAGCAGGCAGGGGGGAGCTCCACTTGGGCATTTTGATCGAGCGCATGAGGCGCGAGGGTTATGAGTTCCAGGTAGCCAAGCCCCAGGTGATCTATCGCGAGGAGAATGGCCAGAAGCTCGAGCCGTATGAGCAGGTCTTCATCGAAGTGCCTGACGCGTACACTGGCATCGTGATTGAGAAGATGGGCGGCCGCGGCGCCGAGATGAAGGATATGCGTGCCGAGATCGGTACTACTCATTTCAACTTCGTCATCCCCACGAGCCGTTTCTTCGGCTACCGTACTCGCTTTATGACCGACACTAAGGGTCTTGGTATTATGAACACTCTTTTCTACGACTATTTACCAGCTGTTGACCTGGCGCCGATGCCGCATGGCTCAATTATCGCTTACGAAGATGGTCAGACTACTGCTTATGCCCTTGAGACAGCCCAGCAGCGCGGCACGCTCTTTATCGGTCCCGGCGTTGATGTCTATCGTGGCCAGGTTGTCGGCCAGACTTCGCGCGATGAGGACTTGGAAGTAAATGTTTGCAAGAAGAAGGAGTTGACCAACATGAGGAGCAAGTCGAGCGACGGCCTCGTCTTCCTCGACCCAGCTCGGGTTATGAACGTGGAATCTTCACTCGAATACCTTGGCGATGACGAGTTGATGGAGGTTACTCCCGACAGTGTCCGCATCAGGAAGGCAGTTGTAGGTAAGCGGAAGGGTAAGTAGTCTCTAGACTCTTATCTATTGACACTATCTAAAAATATTGTTAATATAAAATCAGTATCCGTAGCTCATTGAAAGGAGTCTCGATCATGGCAGAAGTAACTGTTTCTGTCGCCAAGAAGAAGGAAGAAGAGCAGCCTGTTGATGCCAAGAAGGCTCTCGCGGAGGCGGTGGAGAATATCCGCCAGGCCGCCTCGAGCTTCTGGCTTCATCCGCTGGAGACTGGCTACGATAACAACGATGAGTTCAGTCCCTCTCTGACCTTCAACATGCTTCACATAGTGGCGCTCTCCCTCTTCGGTCTCGATCACCATTTCTGTATCAACGAGGCCAGGCAGTGCCACTGGCTCGGCTTCATTCCCTATAAGCAGTACCGGACGGTCGTCGAGGTCAGTCTCAATACCGGGAATATTCTCTTCTCTAAGAATGAGATCGACTGTACAGTATACGACGCCAACCTGTTCGATATCGTCAAGCGTGAGCTCTCCCAGTGTGCAGATGCTCTCGGCATTCATAGGGTCAACTTGACCCAGGATTTCGTGGAGAAGTAGAGGGGGTCGGAATGCCAACGCTGAATATCAGTGCCCGGTCGGAAGATCCGCGAGCCAGAGCCTTGAGCAACTTCGCTCCCTACGGCTTCAGACTCGGCGACCAATGGTTCGCTTCGCGTGAGGGGTTTATCATCGGTATTATGCTTGAGGAAGGTGCGTCCGAGCGGGCACAAGCCTTCGCTTCGACAGGCTTCGAGGCTAAGAAGTTTGCCAAGTTGGCTAAGCGTGAATTTATTTGGTGGGAAGGAAAGAAGTTCAAATATCGCGGGCCGGAACATATTGCTCTTCTTGAGAGAGGTATCATGGCCTGTTTTGCACAGAATTCTCCTCTCATAAAGATTCTTTTGGAGACAGAGGGTTTGACCCTAATCCACGATCTGGGTCGACCAGAGCATCCTGGTACCTCTTTGCCAGCAGCTGAATTCTGTGCAATACTCACTTCGATTCGAGAGGAGAGACTGAAAGAGTTGAGATCATAAACATCCAGCCCCGACACTGTCGGGGCTTTTAATTTTGGAGAGATGTGGCATAATGCGTATATGACGCCTCAATCTAACATCTGGATCGAGGAGAATGCGGAGCTCAAGCCGCATACGACTTTCGAAGTCGGCGGACGGGCCAGATATTTTGTCGGAGTAGATAAGGCAGAAGAGCTCGTTGAGGCTATAAGGTGGGCAGAGGAACGTGGTATCAGATATGTGATCATCGCCGGCGGCAGCAATATCGTCTTCGGGGATGGTCTGCTCGACATGCTCGTTATTAAGCTGCGTAAGCCCAAGATCTTCGGCTCTAATGGTGAGGTAGTTGAGAACGTCCGTGATTATATCAAGATAGATGGCAGGGAAGTGGTGTGCGACGCCTCGGTTGCTTTGATGGACCTCATCAACTTCAGTATTTCGAAGGGCTTATCCGGACTCGAAGCTCTGTCGGGTATACCTGGTTCAGTCGGGGGTGCGATAGTCGGCAATGCCGGCGCTTACGGGCAGACGATTAGCGGGCCGCTCGTTGAAGTCGAGGTGCTCGACGGTAAAGAGATAAAAAATATTTCTAAAGAGGATTGCCGATTCAGCTATCGCGACTCGCTCTTCAAGCATAAGGATTGGATAGCACTTTCGGCTCGGTTCAAGTTCGATGCAGGCGATGAGCATGAACTTCGTAGTAAATCGGAAGGGATCATTGCGAAGAGGAATAGTAAGTACACTCCAGGCATCAAGTGCCCCGGCAGCTTCTTCAAGAATATCTTGATCGAGAATGTTCCGCCTGGCAGCCGCCAGTACTTACCTAAGGACCGCGATTACTACGGCAAGGTGCCAGCCTGGTTCTTCCTAGATCAAGTCGGTGCGAAGGGGATGAAGCAAGGCGGCATCGAGATCGCCAGCTTTCACGGCAATCTCTTGATGAACACTGGCGGAGCGACCTATAACGATGTCATCACGCTGGCCAGCAAGCTAAAAGCTCTTGTCCGCGACAAGTTCGGCATAGAGCTTGAGGAAGAGGTAAGATATATAGTATAAAAATAACCCCGCCACTCGGCGGGGTTTAGTTATTGGGTTAATTTTTGGGCAGTCTGTTTCGCCTTCAACATCTGCATCTCGTTTGACTTATCGATAGCTGCAAAAGTGAGAACGACAGCCACGAACGTGACGACAGCTATTTCAAGCGGTTTAGGCGGTTCTTTTACCAGATCAGGTCTCCATATGTGGCTTGTTAGTATGATCGCATACAAAATCATACTAAACGCCCAAATCTTTGCGACCTCTTCTTGCATCCGCGCCTCCTTAGCCGTAGTAGCAGATTACGAAAATAATTATGATCAGGATTATCGTAGTGAGTGGCGACACCTAAGACCTCCTTTGAATCAGATATCAAAGTTCTTTAGCTCACTGAACAATATAATTTTATGCGTGGCTAGTCAAGCGCTAGATAGTCGGGTCCAAATAAGATATACTATTTTCGATGGAATATATTCCTACAATAGGCTTGGAGATACACGCCGAGCTTAAAACTAAAACCAAGATGTTCTGCGCTTCGCAGAATGACCCCGACGAGACTAGGCCGAATGTGAACATCTGCCCAGTCTGCATGGCGTATCCTGGCACCTTGCCTGTGATTAACAAGCAGGCGGTTCTGCATGTGCTCCGAGTGGGCAAGGCTCTTGGCGGCCAGCTGGCCGACTTCAGCGAGTTTGACCGCAAGAACTATTTCTATCCCGACATTCCGAAGGGTTTCCAGATCAGCCAGTACAAATATCCGCTCGTCTCCGGTGGTAATCTTGCCGGTGTGGCTATAACTCGCGTGCATCTTGAGGAGGATACGGCTAAATCCTTCCACGTTAATGGCAAGAGCGATACCTACCTCGACTTCAACCGTGCCGGCATGCCGCTCATGGAGCTCGTCACCGAGCCGGTCATTAAGGATGCTAAGACGGCGTCTGACTTCGCCAAAGAGTTGCAGCTTCTACTGCGTTACCTCGGCGCTTCGGAGGCGAACATGGAGAAGGGGCAGATGCGTGTCGAGGCCAACATCTCGATCAGCAAGGATCCTAATAAGTTCGGGACGAAAGTTGAGGTTAAGAACCTGAACTCTTTCAAGTCTGTCGCTCGTGCTATTGAATATGAGCTGAAGCGCCAGGCCGAAGCCCTGGATAAGGGAGAGGTGATACTCCAGGAGACGCGCGGCTTCGACGAGAATCTTGGCAAGACCTTCTCCCAGCGCCTCAAGGAGACGAGCCAGGACTACCGCTACTTCCCGGAGCCGGATTTGCCGAAACTAAAGATAAGTGAGGTGCCTGAGTTTAATAATTTTAAACTGCCGGAGTTGCCGTGGGAGAAGCGCAAGCGCCTGACAGACTTCTACCAGCTTCGAGCTGAGCAAGCTGAGCTCTTCGTACAGGATCTTGCTTTATCTAATTTCTTTGAATCTGTTGTCGCTCACTATCAGAGCGATACTAGTTTCATAACCCTCGCTGCCAACTATGTTCTTTCTGATCTTCTTTCTTTAATAAGGGCAGGCTCTGGTGAAGTCGAACTTGGCTCGGAGAATATACCAATTCAAGCTGGAGATTTCGAAGCCCTGATCGAGATGATTCAGGAGGGCGCTATATCTTCCCGTGGTGCGAAGGATATTCTAGCTATTATGTTCAAGGAGGGCGGCAGGCCGGAAAAGATTGCCGAAAACAAGGGCCTCTTACAGAAGAGCAATGTCGAGGAGTTGAAGGCAATGGCTGGTGAAATTATTAAAGATAACGAGAAGGTTGCCGCTGAGTATAAAGCCGGTAAGGAGGCCTCGCTCCAGTTCCTCGTCGGCCAGGCCATGAAGCGTTCCAAGGGCTCGGCGAATCCCAAGCTCATGGCAGAGGTGTTTAGGGAGTTATTAAAATAAGCGGATTATTGACTTAGAAAGGGCAATTTGCTAGGATATTTGAACTTATGTTAATCATCAGGTTACAGCGCGTAGGAAGGAAAAACGACCCCTCGTTCCGAGTGGTTGTTACTGATTCCAAGAACGGCACCAGAAGCGGCAAATATCTTGAAGTATTAGGCTCTTATGACGCTAGGAAGGGCAAGGCTTCTCTCGAGAAGGAGAGGATCTCTCACTGGATCTCTATGGGCGCTAAGACCTCTGGCACTATGCACAACCTGCTCGTCTCTCACAAGGTAGTCAAAGGCAAGAAGGTTAATGTTTTGCCGCAGATGAAGAAGGTGGAGGCTCCTAAGGAGGCCGCTTCAGCCGAAGCGCCAGCCCCGGTAGCTGCCTAAATCTAAGTTTTCCACATATTCGCTAGCCTTGCATTTTCAAGGCAATTCTGGTATAATACCGTTTAAGCAGTAAGAAAGTCGAAAAGACTGCACTTTAAAAGATAGAAATAAGGTAATGGAAAAAGACCAAGCATTTCTCGAGTCTGTTATTAAGGCGTTGGTAGATCATCCGGAGGCGATCAAGGTTAATCGCGCTGTAGATGAGATGGGAGTACTTCTTACTCTCGATGTCCACCCAGAGGATATGGGCAAGGTGATCGGCAGGAGCGGCAATACCGCTAAGGCTATCAGGACACTGCTTCGCGTCGTCGGCATGAAGAATAATGCCCGCGTCAACTTGAAGATCAGCGAGCCAGAGGGCGGTAAGGGTTACAGCAAGGGCTCTGCTATGAAGACTGTAGACGAGGCCATGAACGACCTCAAACTGTAAATTTCCATCCTTGGCGCATAACATTGTCGCGAACTACGTTTGTAACTCGCAGTACTAGATGTACAGCTTCGTTCCAAGCCTCGTCCGCTCCTCGTTCTGCACTCAAGCCTGAAAATTTAGTCTAAATTAAATTTTAAAAAAGAGTCCCGGTGCAAGCCGGGGCTTTTTTTGTTTGACAAAAGTGTTAGCCATGTTAGCCTTCTGGTTAGGTTCGTACCTTGAAGGAGGTGGAGATAATGGTAACTGTCAGTTACTTTGTCTACAGTGTGGGCTGGGCAGCAATTATTTTACTAGCAATCATCTGGCTTTTGGCTATGAAGATGAATGTAGGCTTGCTTTACGGCAAGGACGCTATGCTCCAAGGTTTGCCCTTCTATCAAAGACTGATATCCTTGCTGTCCGGGCCGATCCTGATAATCCTCATCAGTATGTCGCCCGTCTGCTGTCCTAAATGCGGCAAGACGATGGACAAATGTCCATGTGACAGGAATAGCACTAGACAAGAATGGTAGCAGTTTGACCTCCCCGCTAGACGGGGATTTTTAATATCAACCACACCAATCGTGGTATAATCTGACTTATGATAAATGTTGATAAGATGAATGTTAAGTTCCAAGAGCTTAGAGCTCAACTGTATCGGCCGCTGCTTAAGATGCTGACTTCAGCCGGTGTCACAGCCGACGCGGTCTCTAACACTCGGCTTGTTATCGGCTTCTTCGCTCTGGTCCGTTTTTACTTCGATCCCTTCCAGGCTGCCTGGATATTTATCTTCGCGCTTCTCTTGGATACTGTCGACGGTGCCTTGGCGCGCTATCAGGATCGAGCATCTGATCGCGGTAAGTTCCTCGACGTCATCGTTGACCACTTCATAACCTTCCTCATCCTTTGGGCGCTCTTCGAGATGGGAGCCGATTCGGGCCTCGTCGTTATAAATATCTTCATCGTCCCGGTAGCCTATCTCTTAGCCACTATCAAGAAAGAGGAGTTTGAGAAGTCTGACTGGATCATCAAGCCTTATCCTCGCCTAAGCCTGCTTAAACTGCCTGTCTTAGCCTTCTTCGCTTTCATCTTCTTCAATGTAGATTTCGCTAATCTCTCCCTCCTCGTTGCCGATATTGCCGCAATTATCGTCAGTATCTACTACTTCGTCTTTATCCAGCGTCGCTGGAAGAGGGCGCATAGCAAGCAATGAGCATCTTAAAACTTCTCTGGTTATTTCTGCCGGCCGGTATAGCAAATATATTTCCAGTGCTGGTCCAGAAGGTAGGGTTTCTAAATGTTCCTATCGACCTGGGCCATGAGCTCGGAGGCCAGCCGCTCTTCGGCAGCCATAAGACATATCGCGGCTTCTTCTTCGGCGTTTTAGCTGCATCTCTCTTCGCCATGCTTCAAGATCTTATCATCCCCAACCCATATCTTCTTGGCTGGCAGTGGGGCGCACTAACCGGTTTCGGCGCACTCGCTGGCGACTTAGCTAAAAGCTTTATCAAGCGGCGTTTCGCTATCGGGCCCGGCGAACCGATGTGGGGCTTCGACCAGGTCGACTGGGCTATTGGCGCCATAGCTGTCAGCGAACCATTAACGCATCTTGGTCTGCAGAATTCGGTAATAATCATCATTATCGGCGGGCTGCTCCATCCGCTCTTCAACATAGCCGGCTATCTTCTCGGTTTGAAAGATAATATTTTCTAATGCGTATTCTGCTTCTCAATTTCGCCTACGGTATTCCGGTTGATGGCTCAAGATTCTCTTATCTTAAGAATATTCCACACTTTTTTTATGCTGGACGATCGCGCTGCCGGCAGCTTGCCGAACTCGTTAAAGCTGCTGGGCCGGATATAGTCGGACTTGTGGAGGTGGACGGCGGGTCTATGAGAGCTGGATTTGTACCAGAGTGGCGGGAGCTCTCGGACCTCGGCTATTCCCACTTCGCTTTAAGTAAATATTTGCCCAGGAGTATCTGGAATAAGCTGCCTATACTTAATAAGCATATGAATGGGCTCTTCACCAAGAGCGGCTTAGTCTCGGGCCAGGAGGCACTCTATCTCTTCAATGGTATGAAGCGCCTAGTCTTGCATCAGACGCTAGCTGGCGGCCTTGAATTTTATCTAATCCATTTGGCTATCGATGAAGGTGTTCGTAAGACACAGCTTGCGGAGCTAGCTGAAATAATTGTTAAGCGCAAGGGGAACAGAGTAGTCGTTGCCGGTGACTTTAATAGCTTTAAGGGCAGGAGCGAGCTTGAAGATTTCTGCCAGAGTACCGGTCTTAGGTTCGCTAATAATTTGAGTGCCCCAACCTTCCCCGCATATGAACCTAAATTCGAACTTGACTATCTTTTAGTCTCGCCGGGCATGCAGGTAAAATCCTACGAGGTACTCTCCAGCATAATTTCTGATCACCGGGCTGTATTAGTTGAAACTATTTACAATTAGATAATTTTGTTTTATTATCGGCCGATGGCTAAGATCACTTACCATATTGTTTCTATATTCCCGGAGGCTTTCAGCTCCTATCTATCCCAGTCGATTATCGGCCGGGCTATTCGCAGTAAGCTGATTGTTGTTAAGATCTATAACCCGCGCGACCTTACTACTGATAAGCATCATAAGACGGACGACCGCCCGTACGGCGGCGGGCCAGGAATGGTGATGTATGCTCTGCCTATCTTGAAGACTGTCGAGAAAATTAAGAAGACCCGGCCGAAGGCCAAGGTCGTACTCTTCTCCGCCCAGGGCAAGCAGTTTACGAATGAGACAGCCGGCAAGCTGGCGAAAAAATATAAAGATATAATCCTGATTGCCGGGCACTATGAGGGTATCGATGCGCGCGCCACCAAGATCCTGAAGGCCGAAGAGCTCTCTATCGGGCCATATA
>CAYUNB010000016.1:10494-11578 GCA_964446095.1 uncultured Candidatus Saccharibacteria bacterium | reverse complement strand
GGCCCGATAGCCAAGTGGTAAGGCAGAGGTCTGCAAAACCTCTATGCGGGAGTTCAATTCTCCCTCGGGCCTCAAGCGAACGAAGTTAGTTTTAGACCCGAGAGGTTCACACCTCAAACTGTAAGTTTCAATTCTCTCCTTCATTTGATTTTATATTTGTAGTACATATACTTAATAATATCTTTTGCCCGGGTGGTGAAATTGGTAGACACGACAGACTTAAAATCTGTTAGCCGTAAAAGGCTGTGCCGGTTCGATTCCGGCCCCGGGCACAATTGACTCTAATTAATATTAATGCTATTATTTTACATAGCACCTGAACATATGAAATTCAAACGGGAGGCACGCGGTGGAAGATGCACAGCCCTCGGTTCTAGGCGTAGATATCGGTGGAGTAATCATTGATCGAGTCAACGACAATACTGACACTTCGTTCTTCGGAGACAACTACTTGAGGACGACCCCGGTTCCCGGCGTCTTCGACGCCTTGAGGAAACTAGTGGATCAACGTTTCGGCGATCAAGTTTACCTCGTCTCAAAGTGCGGCCAGAAGGTTCAGAACAAGACCTTGCAGTGGCTCGAACATCACCACTTCTACGACATTACCCAGATTAAAAGGGGTCATGTCCACTTCTGCCGAGAGCGCCACCAGAAGTCCGAGATCTGCCAGAGACTCCGTATTACCCACTTCATTGACGATCGGCTGGAAGTCTTAAGCTATCTCACGACAGTCGCTAACCGCTATCTTTTCCGACCTGACATCAAGGAAGTAGGCCGCTTCTACGGTTATCTCAAGAACGTCAATAGAGTTGACTCTTGGCAGGAAATACTTAAGCGAGAACTGCGTTAAACTTAAATTAAGCGCGCGCCGGTACCTTGGGGTACCGGCTTTTTTATTTTAAAAAAATCCCCCGACCAGCGGAGGATTGGATGAGTAGGTGCTCATCGCATAGTGCGCTGAAGGTGCAACTCCTTCAGCCGTTCGAAGTTACTATCTGTGCAAAGAACCCTGACCTTTTCGACCGCCTCATACATCATTCGGGCAAGCCAGGGCTAAACTTCATGTTAGGCAAATGGGAATGTG
>CAYUNB010000016.1:0-10484 GCA_964446095.1 uncultured Candidatus Saccharibacteria bacterium | reverse complement strand
AAAAAGAAACCTTACATTGACTTCTCCCGTATAGGGCCCGAAACGGAGCAAAGCGATTGAGCAACCGGGCAGGTTGTCTGCATATCTCACCCTGCTATCGGAGAAACCGAGACTCCTAGCCGCTATTAACACAGCCTCCTTACCAGCGAGCCAGATCTCCTCTTCGCGATATTTTTTGTCCCTCAATGCCTCCACCTCCGATTTATATAACTGTGTTCATTAACAAAAGTCTCTAATATAATTATATCAGGTTTTATTAAATATGTCCAGGTAACTAGTTTGTGCGCCCAATTGGAATCTCACGAGCTGGGAAACCCACGGTTTTCCCAATCCTTCCTCCACAGGGAAACTGTAGTTTCCCTGACCCCCTTCGTGGTTCGAATCCAATTGTAGGCAAAAGCAGCGATTAGATACGCTGCTTTTTTGTGCGCCCAATTGGATTCGAACCAATGACCAATCGCTTAAGAGGCGAGTGCTCTACCAGCTGAGCTATGGGCGCTCATGACTGCTTAGGTATAATAACAGATTTTGAAAAAAATTCAAATTTTTTAGTGTGAAAAAGCCCCGCTCGTAAGCGGGGCGAAGTTACATCTATCTTATTATTTTATAAGTACCTAGACCTGCATAGCCTCCTTGGCGGCGCGGGTCGGAACAACCTCAAAGTCATTAGCCGCGAACTCTCGAGCGACGAACGCGGTCAGCACACCGTTTTCATCCTGAAGCTCGGCGTAGAGGAGCTCCGCTCCCCCACCCTCCTCCTCGGAGAGTACGCGCTCGAAGTCCCAGAACTTCATCTCGTAAGTGGAGAGCTTGTCCTCCCCACCCTTGACCTCGCTAACGGTCGCCTGGAAGGGCTCCTTGTTGCCGTTGATCCGGGTGTAGACCGCCTTGTGATGACGGTTATCGTCAGGATCCTTGAGGTAGTACTTGCCCTTGTTGAGCTCCTCTTCCAGGATGCTCCGCGCCTTCCCCTTCTTGCCGAAGTCCTCCTGCCAGACAGGCTGAAGTAGGACGTAGCTGTAGAGTGGGGCGTTGCCGGGCCTGACATCGGTACGAGGGAGGACTCGAAGCGTCGCCGTCTTATCTTCGCCGTCCTCGCGGTAGCTGCATTGGTAGTCGGTGTGGAGAAGATGTTCTCCGGCCGACCAGTACGAGTACTGATCGATCTCCACCACCTCGAGGTTCTTGGCGCCCACCAGCGCGGCGAGTGCCGGAGCGAGCTCGAGTGTGTCCCCCAGCCGCGCGGGCAGAGGGTTGAAGATCTGCTGTTCGAGAGGCGTCTGCTTCTGCTTTGACCTTCGACTCACTTCAGTACCTCCATTCAAACAATCGGCCAATACCTGGAACAGGTTACGTGCCATTCTATCTGTTGCTCCTTTCTTAGTTCAGTCTATTAGGAGTTCCTATCGGGCCAGATGGGAAGGAGAGCGAAGAGAAACCCGAGAGCCAGGATCATGACTATGACAGTAGCCGTCGAAACGCCACCTCCGCTCTGCGCCGGCTGTGAGACCGGGACATAGACGACGGGAGTGACGGGTGCGGGAGCGGGTGGAGCCACGACCGCCGGCTGAACCGGAGTTTGGGCCTGTTGCACTGCCGCAGCTTGAGCAGCCGCTTGGGTTTCCGCGATCGCGGCCTGCTGCTTCAGGTAGGCCTCAGTGTAGATCTGATTCAGCGGCACTCCTGCCGGCTGATAGTTCAGGTCTTGAGCGGCCTTCTGGAGCAGAAGGTTGTTGTAAGCGAGGGCAAAAGCGGCGTTGTTGGCCTGCAGATCGGCGATGCGCTGACGGTCGAGCTCGGCCTGATGGTTGTAAACCCACCGGGCCTGATCGGCGGCAGTCATGCTGTCAATCAGGCGATACCAGAAATAGGTGTCGACAATGTCATGGTAGAGCGACGTCCGCACATAGAACGGCGGATGATAGCTCGGGCTGTAGTAGCTCGCGTAGTAGGAGCGATGATAACCACCCCAACTATTCGGATTGTAGCCATAATTCCGAACATTGGTGACGTTCGTCACCTGCGTCACCCGAGTCACCTGTGCGGGAGCCGGAGTATTGACCACGATCTTCTGGCTGACAGCCGGGGTCTTGACCACCACCTGCGATACCGGAGGCGGAGCAACCTTGGCGGCCTGCTCAGCCTTGTAAGCCTGATAGCCAGTGGTCGATTCCTGCCGCTTCTGCGCCTGCGCGGCGCCGAGACCGACAGTGGTCAGAGGCGTCTTCTTGGCCGCAGGCGCCGCAACCGGTGCGGCGACAGGCTTGGGAGCAGGAGCAGCAAAGCTCGTCTGTTTCGCTGGCGTATAGGTCGTCTTGAGGGCAGGAGTGAAGGTCGTCTTCGGGGCGGTGTACGTCTTGGCGGGGGCCGGCGGAGTGTTGAAGAAGCTGCCGGTGCTCGCCTTGCGAGACGGGGCGACGACATTCGTGCCGGCGAAGAGATCGCCAGTCAGGAAGGATGCCGCCAGAACCATGATCAGGGCCGTTCCGAGCTTGCGAATCATCGAGAATCCTCCTTGTCTCTCCTGGCGGTAACCGCCAAAAGTCCTTATAAAATAACGTCAATGAACCAGAATGTCTGAACCATTGAATATTATGTCATTTATTTAATTTAAAGTCAATAGTTAGAAGCCTTATTTATTTTGACAGCGCTAACCTTAAATGTTAGGCTAGACGGTAAAAGAGGATCTGGTTCGAATCTTTTTCTTTGAATTATTAGAAACAAAAATCAATGACTGGAACAATCAAGAAGCTGACCGATAAGGGTTTCGGCTTTATAACCGCTCCGGGCTTGGCCAAGGATCTTTTCTTCCATGCCAACTCGCTGAACGGCGTTCGATTCGCTGACATCCGCGAGGGCGACTCCGTATCTTTCGATACAGAGGAGACTCCTAAGGGTCCTGCAGCTGTCAACGTACAGAAGATGTAACGTTAATAAAAATGCCCCGGCAATATGCCGGGGTGTTTTTATATTAGAACGAACTCATGATGTGGTTGAGATCCTGATCTGCATCCGCTGCCGGACCTAGATCAGGCTTCTTCTCTTCAGCCTCAGGTGTTTTGGTAAGCTTAGGGTCGACCGTAATGAGCGCTGGAGAGTGCGTGCCCCAGCTCGGCTCGCCCAGATATTTATAACCCCTAACATATTCACGTGAACCCGTATCGAGATAGAGATACTCTACGTAGAGCTCGAGCTGGCCGTCATCAGTCTCCTCGCGGAAGCTCTGATAGATAGTTCCAAAGAAGAAGATCGTCTTCCGATCCCAATCCTCCGGAAACTGCATCCCTTCCTTAAAGCGCCCGATCAGGAAGTCTATTAGCTGCACGCCCACTACTGGCTGACCTCGGAGCTCTTGTATCACCTTCCGACCCGAAAGAGTTTTATCCTGCTTCAAGATCTTCTGTGAAGGCGTTAGATAGAGACCGAGCTTGCTCTGAGAAAAGTTCCACGGCCCCCTAACGCGGCTCTTAAGCTGGTTATCGGGCCAGATAGACCAGTCAGAAGAGGTCGCAACCGGCGAATCGAAGTTAACGTCATATACGGGCATGAAGCACCTCCGTTTACAAGCTGCTAATAATGATCTTCCGTGATTATCACATATAATCTTGCCGATAATCAATATCTGGGTATTATTACAAAACAGAGAGGGGGCGAGAGCAAAAATGCGTTTGCCGCATGAGCTTGATAAGCTAAAGAGGCTAGATCTGACCACCAGAGCCTTGCGCACTGCGATCAGCGAAGCGCGCTTAAGAATCAGAACCCATAGAGATACTGAGAAGCCGGATGACCGCTGCCATCTGGACGACTACCTGGTATGGGATCTTCTTGATGATTCTCCGCCCGCGCCAACTGACTTCGAATACGAAGAGTCTATGGAACTCTGTAAAAACTTCTGGACCTTCCGCAGAGCCGGAGAGGCAGATCCGATACCTAAGAGAGCCATCCGTGACCGTCGTCTCTGGGATCAAGACTTGCGCTCCCCGCTTATGACCCGGAAGGGCCTGCTCGACGAGCTCTTTAAAATCCAGCAAGCAATCAAGAAACACCGCGACATCGGCAGAAGGCACCGCACTGTCGAGGATGATCGCCTCCTGTACACTGTACTGCCTGAGAAGATGCCGGGCGACTTCCGTCTGCCTACTCGCCCAGAGTTCCTTGGCGAGGCTAAGGCGCCGCATGCCGGCTGCCCTGCCTTCTGGCGAAGCCACTCTACCTGCAAGCCGCCCCACAACCTTCATAAGTGGGGGCCATGCAACTAAGTAAATCCCCCGACAATCTTATCGGGGGATTTTTACTATTTATTCGTTTTATTTATATCTTCGATCTCCTTTTCAATATCCTTTTCGATGGTCTCAATGCTCTCCTTCATCTCTTTCTTCACCCTCGTCTTTCTGCCCTTATAGTCGACATATTTCTCGAAGCCCGCTCGGAGCTTATCAAAGCCTTCATGCAGAGCTGATTCGGCTTCGGAGATTTCTACCCCTTGCTCCTTCTGCTTCTTTCTTATGACTATCCACCAGTAGATAATCGTTATCGTTACGAGCATCAGTATCGATATGAGACCTAAAATGATAGATAGGTAACTGATAACGAGACTCCCGAAGCGGAAGAACATCGGCTGGACTACGGAGATCACAATAGGCTCGGAGGCATCGGATGTGACTCCGTCAGAACTTACGTTCTTGCCCCAGACGCGATAGATACCAGCGGTAGTTTTCTTAGAATACGTGTGAATGAACTTGCCGTCAGGCCCCGAGAAGTCCTCTTCACTTGAATGCTCGTCATAATCTTTCTGGATATACAGTATCACCTTGGTGCTCGGCAATGCTAAACCGCTTACCGTTATAAGGTCGCCCTCTTCAATCTGCTTTGAGTTCTCTGCTACCAAGAGAGGTGCGGCTATCGGCTGCGGAACAGTAACATAGCTTGGCAACGAAGGAACCGGCTTTTCTACTGTCTGAGGAGTTGGCGAGACAGACTGTGTGGCTGAGCCGCCTATATTGAACGTGGCGCCGTTGAGAGCCTGAAGTATGTTAGTGCCGCTGCCATCGTTAGCAAGAACATAACCGGTTGAGAATATAACC
Source organism: uncultured Candidatus Saccharibacteria bacterium (assembly GCA_964446095.1). GTDB lineage: Bacteria > Patescibacteriota > Minisyncoccia > Phycocordibacterales > UBA12445 > JACQCV01. The sequence goes on along the minus strand of CAYUNB010000016.1, from coordinate 5,400 downwards.
TGAGCCTTACCCGCAGCCTTAGTTGTAAATGTTATACGCAAGATAGCACCGCTCGGACCATTGAAACCCGGACTCGGTAAACCGCCTGAAAAGCTAATTATACCGGCTGGATTTGAGAACTGAGGCTCCTGCGTCCAGATCGTAAAGATTGATCGTGAATAGCCAAGATCTTGAACTTGGAGCTTAGTATTATCGAAATTAATCTTAGCGGAGGCGACATTGATGTCTTTGCCACCGCTATCTAAGTTGACTAGCACAGAGAACGAATCGCCTACCTTATAGTCTCCAGATGCTGGAGAGATGGAGAGCGTCGCTTGAGCGAAGGCTGAAGCAGGGATAGAGAAAGAAAAAAATATTACTGCTAAATATAAAAAATTACGTAGAATATTTTTGATCATTACTCTTTATATTTTACCATCTTGCTTTTCGGCTTGATAGGCTTCTTAGTGGATAAACTCCGACAGATATAGGCCAGAAGAACCAGGAGAGCAAAAATACCGACAGCAAAGGCGGGATCGATCGGCTTCCAGGAGTCACCGTCGGTATGATTGCCTTGCTGATCAAATGCGCGCACTGTGACTTCAGTCGGCCAGAGCTGATACTTCAAGATATAGGGACTATCAGCCCGAACCCAGTCCTCCGCACCAAAGGGCAGGAGCCATGGAGTCTCCTTAACCTGGTAATATGCTATGCCTGAATCCTTATCGACTGCCGAAAAGGATACGAAGTAGCTGTTATCTCCGATGCTCGGGTGACGGCTGACGAGAGGGATAAAAGCTTCCGGCGGAGTATTATCTACTGGCGGAGTATACACTTGCGGCTCCGGGGAGATCTTGCCTGGAGTCGGTGCTGTAAGGGCCTTAGAGATACTCACCGATAGCGGAGGAAGATTTAAATTTTTTAACTCCGTACCCTGGCCGTCGTTTAAAAGTACTTTAGCGTCGCTCAAGGAGAGGGTCGCTGTGCCGACCTTCTTCGCCTTGAGCACGAAGCTTAATACCTGGCCGGTTCGTGAGTTGAAGCCGCCCGGTATCCCTCCGGTAAATGTAATCTGACCAGCCGAAGAATCTACTGCCGGCTTCTCAACCCACAAAGTCACAATCGAGGTACCGTAGCGTAGACTGCTTATATCGAAGTAGTCTGTCGGTACGCTTATCTTGCCGCTGATGGTATTCACGGAGTTGGCCCCGGCATCCAAGTTTACAACCACCTGGAAGCTATCACCGACATGGTAGTTGGTCTTGCCGGAAGCGGGACTCAATGTTATCGACTCCGCGAAGCTGTATCCCGGAAGAAGAAGTAAGAAAGCTGCGGCAGCTAATAATACTCTCTTATATTTTAATTTTAAATTTTGCATTTTATTTAAATTGGATCAGCCTGTCCACCAGAAGAGCATGATGGAGAAGTCGAAGATATCTACCGGGCCGAGCTGGTTGACGTTCGCGCATGGATTAGCCGGTTTAGTCTGACCCCAGAAATATAAGAGGATCGAGAAGTCGATAATATTAACCTTGCCGTCGTTATTAATATCGCCATTTTTATTGCACACGGGCGATGCTGCAGCCGAGGGAACACCGCTAGACTGGATCTTACCAAGCGCAACATCGGTATCCCCTACCTTGAAGCCGAGGCTCTCGGAGAAGTTAGAGGTTAGACTCTCCGGTGTCACCACTTGAGTTTTTATAGCGTGATTACCGTTCTCCAAAAGGCTGGAGTTAAGCTTGTAGCTCCAGAGACCGATAGCGCTAGACTGAGTCTTGTCTATAATCTCGTTAGTGGAATTAATCACGATGTTTACAGTCGAGTCAGGATAGGTCGCACCGAAGAAATTGATGGTATTGCCGCTCTTAACTATCGCCTTATCAGTAGTGATAGTCGGAGGCACAACAACTCCGGAAAGCGTTGTGGTGCCAGACTGATTAGCGTCGACATTTAGCGTGAAGCTGGTAGTAAGAGTGCGTCTATTATCCGAATCTATGCCGAAGACCGAGAAGGTATAGATACCGGTTAGGGTTGTCACATCGGCCTCCCAGATGCCGTTTTCATCAGCCGTGGGAGTAGCTACTACAGTGCCATCTTTGTAAACTGTAATACTTGCCAGCGGCGAGGAAGCGCCCTTTAAAATTATCTTTTTAGTCTGAGATGGCGATGATGGAAAGGCAGATGCTCCGCCGCCACCTCCCCCTCCGCCGCCCGGAGATGGGGACGGTGAAGGCGAGGGCGATGGTGAAGGTGCCACAGGCGTTCCGGAAACCTCTGATGAGGTTGCAATACTTACGCCGAAGGCATCTTCCGGACGGACGATGAAAAAGTAGGCCGTACCGTTAGTTAAACCTGTTCTAATAGAACTAGTAACATTGCCGACCGAGGAGAAAGAGTAAGGACCGCCGGAGACAGTCGACTGTCCGACATCGTAGCCGGAAACATTCCAACCCAAAGCACCGACAGAGTTAGTCCAACTTAAGGAGACTTGTCCGTTGCCGGGGGTTGCCGACACGATTGGACTCGAAACTGTAGGGAAATACAGAAAACCGGAGTTTATACCGAAACCTGCTGACGTTGAAGTGGCGATAGCGATCTGCGATATCGCACCGAGGAGAGAGAAACTGGAAGACGTGCCATAATTTCCGGAAAATATCACAGGCTCAGAAGAGATGAAGCTGCTGGATTTAAATTCATCAGCCAACGCAACATTCGCTGCACTAAGTCCGCATATAATAAACAGAGAGGCAGCGATAATATTTTTATAAGAGAACCAGTTCATTTTGTACACGCATTAAGGTTATTATAACACTGACGCGGCCCAGTAATAGAGATCTTCTTATCCACACAAGAGTGACAAAAGTCCTAATTACCGCTATAATAGGCGACATAAATAGTTAAACATAAATAAATGGCACAGAAGCACATCTTAGTGACCGACGACGATCCATTAATTTCTCGAATGTACCAGCACAAGTTGGTTGCAGACGGCTACGACGTCGAGACTGCTGCTGACGGCCAAGAAGCTCTTGCTAAAGTTGCCGCTAAAAAGCCTGATCTAATCCTCTTAGATGTAATGATGCCTAAGATGAATGGCGTCGAGACACTCAAGGCATTAAAGGGTGACAAGAAAACTAGCCACATACCGGTAATAATCCTTACTAATCTCGGAGATAATAGTGACGACGTCGAGAAGGCAAAGAAACTTGGTGCTCTCGACTATCTAGTAAAAGCTGAAACATCACTTAAACAGCTATCCGAGAGAGTCTCAAAGGTAGTTTAAAAACTTATTAAATATCATAAATCTAGATATTTGAGCGTAGTTCGAGGCGCGAGTGAGGAGACGACTAAGCTGTACATAAAGTACTGCGCAGGAGTCCCGGAGCGAAGCAACGAAGAAATATGCCAAATATGTAGATTTAGTAGGATTCTTCGCTAAGCCGCTTAGTAAGGAAGTAGAACGGAGTTATCAAGATGAGCATGATGACCAGTATGGTAACGAGGGTCAGGCGATTAGTCTGGTTTGATATATCGAGTATCTCGTGCTCCGAACGCGACACGGAGATCATGCCTACTGGTTTATTCTGATAGTCTAGGATCGGCAGATAAACTGATATATATGGCTTAGAACCTAAAAGTACCTGGGTGGTTAAGGCTTGGCCACCTTGAAGAACCTGGCGGAGCACATCTGGATTAGTCTCCTTAACTCCAACTCTGTCTGGTTGGTTATCGAAAGCGGTTGAGGCGGCGACCGTATCGCCATAGTATATAGAAAGCTGGAGCCCGGTAACCCTATTAACGCTATCGACAAAGGCGCTATCAAGCGGGAATCCGGCAAGAACGGCGCCTATAGTTTTACCATCTCGCTGTATCGGTGCAGAGGAGTTGATGAGAAGATCTCCTCCCGGCTCATAAGCAATGGATGCGATTGGCTTACCGGCAAGCGCCTGTTGAACGATCATCTGGCCAGAGAGATCTCTTCCAACTGGGGTAGAAAATGCAGAGCTCAGAGAGCTGCCAACCCTATCTACCACCAGAAGAGATTTAAGTGCCATACCGGAGGCCAAGGAGTCCAGATCCTGATTCGCAGCAGAGACAGTGCTTTTATTAAAAGCTTGATTAAGCTTGTCATCTTTAGCCAGAAGCGCTGTCTTAGATAAAACGCTATCCTCGAGATTAGAAATAGACAAGTTGAAAAGCTTAGCTTCATTAGTCAGACTATCAGCCGTCAAACTCTCAACGCGAGCCGCATTTATCATGGAGAAGACCAGAGTCGCTATTAAGGATATAAAGAGCGCGCCGGAAAAGAATATCATCACCAGCTCTTCGCGAATACGCAGCTGGAGATACTGCCAGACCCACCAGATTATGAGGTAGAAACCGACAAATTCGAAAAGATGCTGAAAGCCCCAGAGTATATTGAACGTATCGTGATCATAAAAGAGAGATACGAATGAAGCTAGCGTAAGGGCAGAGAAGCCGAAGGCGAAGAGCCTGATCGCAACTTTCTGCTCCTTTAGATATTGGCGATACGCAAGGAGACTGATTAAGAAAAGTAATCCTGTCGCTATAGAGTCGAAGGTGAGAGCGATTGCGGCGATTGGAGGCAAAATGGCCTTGAACTCCGGTCTCTCAACTGGTATTTCAAGAGAGAGGTTAAGAAGTACGAATATAAGACCCAAAAAATAGGCACCGTAACCGATATACTGGAGGTTATTGTCGCTGAATTGGAAAGCATGGAAGATCTGCCATACCGCCAGGAAGAGAAAGCCGATAGCCCGAGATGCCGTAAGGAAATCTCTTCTGATAGACAGCGAGTCGAAAGCTAGCCACGCAACCATAAGGAAGGCCAGCGCGCCGAAGGTCTCAAGAGCAAAGTAGATATTGTTTAATACGAAATATAAAAACATACCTATTAATTAAATTATACCACCATTATTCAGAAATCTCGCCGAGCTTCTGTGTAAAAGTTGTCTCATCGAGATAACCAGCTAAGCTGTCTTTAACTATTCCTGTGCTATCAATAAAATACATGGCCGGCAGATAATGCGCACCGTAAGCCTCTCCCACCGAACCAGTCGAGTCAATGGCAATCGGCAGCTTGTACCCGCCACGGCTTATGAAAGATGAGACTTGGTTCTTGTCCTCCTGGCTATCTATAGCGAGCACCTTCAGATCGATTCCGGGATTATGCGCCATATAGGCATCGAGGGTGCGAAGTTCGTCCTGTGAGAGCTGGTTCCATGTTGACCAGAAAAGGATCACGAGCGGATAGCCTTTGAAATTTTTATTGCTTACCTGGCCGTTTTTAAGATTTGGCAGAATAAAGTCCGGTGCCGGAGTATCGGGATTAACGAGTCCGGTCATTGCGGTCGAAGGCTTCAACTGCATCTCGCTCGTATTCTTGTTTGAAAGATA
>CAYUNB010000015.1:0-12662 GCA_964446095.1 uncultured Candidatus Saccharibacteria bacterium | reverse complement strand
TAAACAATTTATGGTATTTTTTTGGTGTGGATTAAGGGTTGTTTGGTTTTAGTGGTGGGGGGGATCAGTGACAGATAAAGCTTTACCTGAAGTGGTTTGCGAAGACGTTGAGAAGATTATGGCTGGTCCGGTAAGCGGAGGTGTTCTGGAAAACTTCCAGAAGTTTCACGCTGCCAATAAGCACATCTACGAGTGCGCTAACTGCAGGCAGAAATGGGACACCATGGATACTATAGTTGAAGACCATTTTGAGAAAAAGGGCGGCAAGAGCGCGTAGGCAGGCATGAAATACGTCCGAGGCCTCACAGCTCTAATACTAGGCTTCGTTCTAACAACATTCTTTGGTCTCTTAGGTTGCGTGCTTGCTTTTGTATTGGGTTTGCCGGCCTATTATCTAGGCTGGAACAATCCAGCCCGGCGGATCATGGCAGTCTGGTCATTTCTAGTTGATGAAATCTGTGTGAAGAGAATTCTCGGCGCCCGCGTATTAATTGGCGGCGAAGCACTGACAGGTGGTGGCGTAATCCCGGTGAAGGATGATGAGGTTGTTGTCTGTGTGGCCAACCACCCTTCGACCCTTCTTATACCCACCTTCACCCGATTCGTCACAGAATATATCTGCAAAGATATAGTCGCCATTGGCAAGCGCGAGCACCTGCGTAACCCTGTGACTGGCTGGTTCATGAAGCTCGCTGGTACCGGTATCCTCGTAGATCGCGATAGCAATGACGCTACTGGCGCGGTGATTAAAGATAACTTGAAGAAGCTCTTGCGTACGCCCCTGGCGATCGTTATATTCCCCGACATGCGGCGGCCCAGCCCTGAGCGGATTGCCGCTGACCGGCAGAAGTTCGTCGCTAAGGTGCCGGACATTAATGAATGGCTACATCACACCATGATGCCTCGGAGCGGCGCGCTCTACTCTTTGATTCAAGGGCTCAAAGGCTGTAAGGTTCGCTTCCTAAGTATAACTACTGCTTCTTCGGACGAAGATGATAGTGTATTAAAGATTGCCAATTTGGTTGGTGGAAATATTCTTGTTGAGCCGCTTCGCTTCGACCGCTGTGTCATGGTAGGGGATCGGCAAGATCTTAATAATTTGCTGAATGACCGATGGAAGAAGATAAATCAAGAGATCACTCGCTACAAGAGGATTATGAAGATGTCGCTGGATGATTTCAGAGGCGTTAAAAAGAGGAGAAAGATGCGGGGGCAAGATAATTGGCAACTCATCAAGCCTGGGTGCTGCAAGGTCTGCAGTAAGTTGGTGTACGAGGCCGAGAGTTATCGCAGCGAGGGTGTCTTCTGCTCGAAGGCTTGCAGCGATAGAGAGAAGTTCTGGCTTGTGGTTACTCTTTGTATCATGTTCATCTCCGTGGTAGCAGTCATATTGCTGGCTAAGTATAGGTAGTTTAAATCAATCCCGCTTCGGCGGGATTTTATATTGACAAAATTAATATTGGAGAGTATGGTTGGCTCGGATCGATACCGGGTTTAGCCAAATAACTTGGCTGCCTGGAGTTGAAAAGGGGGCTAAAATGCGAAGTCACAATCGCTCTGGACGACTCGAGCTTGGTGTCGGCGTCTTTTTTGCCTGTGGCTTTCTGGGAATTTTGAGGGTGAGGGGGGCGGGGCCCTAATCCAATTTCAACCGAAACGGCGGGGGCTATTTGGATACGGCCGCTCATGCAAATGGCGGGGCGCGGGCACACGGGCAGCTGCAGAAGGCGTTCAACTATCTTGACAGCCAGGGGATCAACGAGAACTCAGCCTATACGAGCATCTTCTACAACGACCAGACCGAGAATGTCGGCTACTGGAAGACTAATCTCGATACCTGCCTGAAGGAGCTTGAGAGCTTGCCGAAGACGAGCTCCATGCAGGAGCAGTCGAACGTGCTCATGAGGCTTCGAGAGTCTCTGGTTACGCATGGTCAGAGCGGAGACTCCGTTCGGCATCCCGACGGTATCGAGATCTATCCCAACAATGTTCTGTTTATGGTTTGGGGAGTCTTGAGCGTCCCCGGTCTCATTGTTATGGCAGCACTTAGCAACTAGCTACTCTCAGAAACATTAGTTTTACCAAGCTCCGCTTCGCGGGGCTCTTATTTTGACTTTTTGCGAATAATTGTATAATATATAAACCACTATGACTTCAAAAAACATCGAATATCTTACAAAAGAAAAGTTCAGGGAGCTCGAAGAGGAGCTCAAGCAGGCTAAGACGGTCAAGCGACGCGAAATCGCGGAGAGTTTGGAGTTCGCTAAGTCTCTTGGTGATTTGTCAGAAAATGCCGAGTACCAGCAGGCTCGAGAAGCTCAGGCAGTCTTGGAGGACAGGATTAATATAATTGAAGATATACTAAAGAGAGCTGTTATCGTATCTGAAGAGGGCGGCGGCCATGGGGGCTCGGTAGTAACCATGGGCTCTACTGTAACTATCAAGAAAGAGGGGGAGAGTTCTCCTAAACAGTGCAAGATCGTCGGTTCCGAAGAGTCTGATGTGCTCAATAATAAAATCTCTAACGAATGCCCGCTCGGATTGGCCATCGTTGGCAAGAAGGCGGGTGAGAAGTTTATAGTTGATACGCCTAAGGGCAAGGTTAACTATACGCTGGTTTCGATCGACTAAATTTTATAGTACAATTGGCTCATGGCATCTCTCGAGGAGATCCGCGAAGAGCGGATTAGGAAAATTGAGATTTTGAAGTCAGCCGGCATGGAGGCTTATCCAGCCGAGTCTGATCGTACCGCAGATAATGCATCCTTCTTAGCCTCGTTTGAGGAGCTGCTTTCCTCTAGCCAAGCCATTACGCTGGCTGGCCGTATTATGTCGCTCCGCGATCAGGGCGGCATTATTTTCATGGATCTTTTCGATGGCACTGCCCGCGTGCAGGCTATTTTACGCAAAGAAGATGTGGGCGATGATATTTTTAATCTCTTCCTCTCTGCTGTCGACGCGAGCGACTTTATTGAAGTAACCGGTACGGCTTTCGTGACTAAACGCGGTATGAACTCTCTCTTGGGCTCCTCTTGGCGTATGTTGGCTAAGAGTCTGCGGCCGATACCTGATGCTTGGTATGGTTTGAAGGATGAGGACGAGCGCTATCGCCGGCGTTATATCGATATGCTTCTGAATCCGGAGGTGGCGGAGACTATTCGCAAGCGCTCTGTATTCTGGAACTCTATCCGCTCCTTTATGCTCGAGCGCGGATTCATCGAAGTTGAGACCCCTGCACTTGAGACTCTAACGGGTGGTGCGGAAGCAAGGCCATTTATCACTCATCACAACGCACTTGATATCGACGTTTACCTCCGTATTTCTGTCGGCGAGCTCTGGCAGAAGAAGATGATGGTCGGCGGTATTCCTAAGACCTTCGAGATCGGCAGGATCTTCAGGAATGAGGGCATCTCTCCGGAGCATGCTAATGATTACACCTCCTTCGAATTTTACGAAGCTTACAAGGATGCACGGGAAGGGATACCGATGCTGATCGATCTGTATCGCACGGTCGCAGAGAAAACCTTCGGCAAGACTCGCTTCGACATCAATGGTTTCGATGTCGACCTTGGCGCCGAGTGGGCCTGGTATGACTTCAATGATCTTATGGATGACGAATATGGTTTCGATCCTCGAACTGTCGACCTAGATAGAGTGGTAGAACTGCTCAATCAGCACGACATACCTCATGAAGATAATGTTGATATTGGCCGAGGCGTAGACCTCTTGTGGAAACGAATCAGGAAGACGATCGCTGGTCCAGCGATCTTAACAGGCATGCCGGTCTATCTTGAGCCGCTTGCTAAGAAGTCAGTTTCTGATCCACGTGTGGTTGAAAGATTCCAGATTCTCATCGCTGGAAGCGAAGTCGGCAAGGCCTTTAACGAGCTGAACGATCCGATCGATCAGCGCGAGCGTTTCGACCTACAGGAGAAGCTACGTGAGGCAGGGGACGAAGAGGCTCAGATGGCCGATCTTGAGTATGTTGAAGCCATGGAGTATGGAATGCCGCCAACCTTCGGTTTCGGTGTTTCTGAACGCCTTTTCGCCTTCTTGGCTGGCAAATCTATCCGCGAAGCGCAGACCTTCCCGCTCATGCGGCCGAGGGAATAAATACCAAGTTTTCCTGAACTATTTTAAGCCCCCTCGGGGCTTTTTGTTTACAGTGAGTTCTGTCGAACCGTTATCCACAGTCTAGATCGTTTGGCATTGTGGAGGCTAGTGGTATATAATGTTATACAAGTGGGAAGGAGTGGGATATAAAACGACAAAGTCATGCTTATCGGTGAACACAAACATATCCTGGATTCCAAGAAAAGGGTCTCTTTGCCGGCCAAATTCAGGAAGGAGATGGGCAATGAGGTCGTAATAACCCACGGTCTTGATAGTTGTCTGTTCATTTACACAATTAGCGAGTGGGAAAGAGTGGCCGAGAAGCTCTCGCAGATGTCTATGGGCGCGGCTGATAGCCGAAGCTTCAACCGCTTCATGCTGGCTGGTGCGACGCTGACCGAGATCGATTCTATTGGAAGGATTCTTGTCCCGGAATTCCTGAAAGATTTCGCTGGTCTAAAAGAGAAGGTTGTGATTATCGGTGTACATTCTCGTCTTGAGATCTGGGATGAAGAGCGGTGGAAGAGCTACAAGGGGGAGATTGAGAAGCAGGCCGATAAGCTGGCCGAGAAGTTGGGAGAGATAGGCGTGATCTAATATGCCGCACGTACCAGTACTTTTACAAGAAGCGGTTGACGGTTTGAACCTTAAACCGGGCAGCAAGGTTTTGGACGCGACCTTCGGCGGCGGCGGCCACTCCAAGGAGATATGCCGGCTTATCGGTAAGGAGGGCAGGCTTCTATCTCTCGATGCTGATACTGCTGCGGCTACACGAATCGACACAAAAGCAATGAGCCTTTGTCGGTTTGATCTGGTGATTACCAACTTCCGAAATCTGGATGAAGCGCTGGCAAGGCAGGGGATTAGTAAGATAGACGCAGCGCTCTTCGACCTTGGCTTAAGCTCATTTCAACTCGAGGACTCGGGCCGTGGCTTCACCTTTCAGAAGGACGAACCGCTCCGGATGACCTTCAAGAATGACAACGGTAGTTCTGACCTGAGCGCGGAAGAAATCGTAAATGAGTGGGATGAAGAAAATTTGGCCGACATTATCTACGGCTATGGCGGCGAGCAGTTCTCACGCCGGATTGCTAAGTCGGTCGTCGAAGCGAGAAGGGTAAAGCCGATCAAGACAACATTTGATCTGGTCAAGATCATCGAATCGGCGGTGCCGGACTTCTACAAGAGACGCAAGATCCACTTCGCTACGAAAACCTTCCAAGCCTTGCGAATCACAGCTAATGACGAGCTCGGCGCGCTTAAGGAAGCTCTGGTTAAGGCCTGGTCTGCTTTAAATCCTGGCGGCCGGCTCGCGGTAATCTCATTTCACGAGCTTGAGGACAGGATTGTTAAAAGATTTCTGGTGGATAAGAAGCAGAAAGCTGAAGCAATACTCCTTACCAAAAAGCCGATTATCCCTGGCAGCGAGGAAGTAGATACAAATCTTCGTTCACGAAGCGCCAAGCTTCGCGTAGCTGAGAAAATTTAGTTTTTAAAAATGGAGAGTTATTTTACAAAATACGATATAGAAAATATACAGAAGCAGATGACTATGCTGCTCGCCTTTTCCATTTTGCTTCTGTCGGCAAGTTATATATACTTCATAAACAGCTCGGTCATGAACGCGGTAGCAAGAGAGCAGGATGACCGCCAGATTGCTGAGCTGACCGGTGCTGTTAGCCGGCTGGAGAACAGCTATATGGATGTTAAGAGCGGTTTAAATATCGATAAGGCTTATGCCTTGGGTTTCAAGGATGACTACAGCAAGGTTCACTTCAGCAGCGAGCGTCCGAATGTAGCCGGCAACCTCTCCCTTCTCGGTAATGAAATCTAATTCTGGTAATAGGATATATGTTCTGTCTTTTGCAGCGCTTCTGCTGACGATCATAGTGATAGTCAGGCTTTTTATAATTCAGATTATAAATGGGGAAGATTATAGTAAGCGAGCCGATCGGCAGTACGCGAAGCCGACTTCAGACCTTCTGTCGCGCGGCACCATATACTTCCAAGAGAAGGATGGAAACCTTGTTTCAGCAGCTACGCTTAAAACTGAGTATATAATTTCAATCAATCCAAGTATCTTGGCTGATCCGGAGGCGGCTTACGACAGGCTTAATGCGATAACTCCTATTGATAAGGATGACTTCATGGGCAGGGCTCTTCAGAAGAGCGATCCATATGAGGTCATAACAAGGTTTGACGATAAGGCTCTCGCTGACAAAGTAAGCGCCCTCGCCATACCGGGCCTCTCTGTCTATAAGGATAATGTGCGTTTCTACCCTGGCGGCAGGTTGGCGGCTCAGACACTCGGTATAGTCGCTCAGTCTAAAGATGATGGCACTAAATATGCCGGACGATATGGGCTCGAGAAGTATTACGAGCCGATACTTTCGCGGCCGAACGACTCTCTGAACGTCAACTTTTTCGCCGAGATGTTTTCAAACATCCAGAAAAGCGTTCAAGATAATAATCAGGCGGTTCCTGCCGGTAATATCGTCTTATCGATTGAGCCGAATGTCGAACTCTATGTCGACAAGGAGATGAGCACGCTAGAGACCAAGTGGAATCCGGATTCGCTTGGCGCCGTGGTGGTCGAGCCGAAAACGGGCAGAATTATTGCCGATACTTTCTTGCCTGACTTCGATCCTAATGATTTCGGAAAAGAGAAGGATGTCTCTGTCTTCTCCGATCCGCTAGTTGAGAATGTTTTTGAGTTCGGATCCATCGTCAAGCCACTGACGATTTCCGCTGCTATCGATGCCGGTGTCTTGCGTCCTGATACCAAATACGACGATAAGGGATATGTTATGTTGAGCGGCAAGAAGATCGAGAATCACGACCACCTTGCAATGGGAGTGGTCGATATGCAGGCGGTAATCGATAACTCTCTGAATACCGGAGCGGTCTTCGCCATGCAGAAGCTCGGTCGCGACCGCTTCAGGAACTATATGGATGCGTTCGGCCTCGGAAAGAAAACTGGGATAGATCTGCCGAATGAAACTCCGGGCCTTACCGCAAATCTGAAAAGTAAGTATGAAGTTGATTACGGCACTGCCTCTTTCGGCCAAGGGATTGCCTTAACGCCTATAGAGGCCGTAAGTGCCTTATCGGTCTTGGCTAATGGAGGGGTCTCCATCAAGCCGAGACTTGTCGATAAGATCGAGAGCGATATCGGAGTTTCGAAAAATATTGATTCCGAAGATGGCAACAGAGTCCTTCAAGCTAAAACTACTGAGCAGATTACAGGCATGCTCGTGCACGCCTTCGACTATGGCCTGCAGGGCGGCGCCTTTAAGATCAAGCAGTACAGTATCGCCGCTAAGACCGGTACGGCGCAGATTCCCGACGGCAAGGGCGGTTACAGCGACAATACCCTGCATTCTTTTTTCGGCTATTTCCCAGCCTACAATGCTCGTTTTCTCGTTTTGATATATATGGTTAATCCTAAGAACGGCGCGACCTTCTCTTCCAACACCTTGCCAACCCCATTTGTAAATATCGCCAAATTCCTGTTAAATTATTACGAGGTTCCGCCGGATAGATAGAATAAAATGTTTAAAAATATATTAAGAAGCGGGGTGATATTCATACTGACGCTTGAGTCGCGGCTGGTCTTGAAGAAGTACAAGCCCAAGGTTGTAGCAGTAACAGGCAACGCCGGTAAAACGAGCAGCAAAGATGCGATAGCAGCCGTGCTTTCGTCTGACTTTACCGTATGGAAGAATGAAAAGAGCTATAACAGCGATCTCGGTATCCCTCTGACGATACTCAATTGCAAGAACGCTTGGTCTAACCCGCTCGGTTGGTTTAAAAATATTATGGAGGGTTTGATGCTCTTGCTCTTGCCTCATAAGTATCCGGAGTGGCTTGTGCTTGAAGTTGGCGCTGATAAGCCGGGTGATATCGGCAAGTTCGCGGCTTGGCTTGCGCCGGAGGTGGTAGTTGTGACTCGTATCGGCGAGACTCCCGTCCATATAGAGTTCTTCTCTTCCCGCAACGAGCTCATCGCCGAGAAGTCTAAGCTCGCTAAGGCTCTCCGCCCCGGCGGAACTCTTGTCTTGAACGCTGACGATCCTGATGTGCTCGCTATGAGAGGGCTGGCGAAAACGGCCAGGGTTATAACCTATGGCTTTTCTCCGGAGGCAGATGTTCGCGCTTCAAACTACAGCGTAAGCTACGCGGAGTCCGGCCAGAGCCTGCTTCCTGCCGGTATTAGCTGGAAGATCGATTATCTCGGTAATATAATCCCTATTAAGGTGCCTGGCGTGGTCGGCAGGAATAACGTTTATTCGGCTCTGTCAGCATTCGCTGTCGGCGCATCAAGGAACATCAATCTCCTGACTGTGGGAGAGTCGATTGCCAAGTATGAAAGGCCGGTCGGCCGCTTGAAGCTCATTCACGGCTTGAAGAATTCTACTATTCTCGACGATACGTATAACTCTTCGCCTGCTGCACTTGAACTCGCTATAGAGTCGGCCCACGATATCAAGAGTTCTGGACGCCGGATTGCCGTGCTTGGCGACATGCTCGAGCTCGGCCAGCATACTGTCGAAGCGCACGCGAAGATCGGCAGGATAATACCCAAATATTTCGATATATTGATTACTGTCGGCCAGCGCACTCTACCTATGGCCGCTGGAGCCTTGGAGGCGGGGATGAAGAGGGAGACTGTCGTTAGCTTTACCGATTCCGTGGCAGCCGGCGAATATCTCCGCGGTCTTCTCTCTGAAGGCGATCTGGTATTAGTTAAGGGCTCGCAGGGCGTAAGAATGGAGCGGGTGGTTGAAAGAGTTATGTCGGAGCCATCCGACAAGGCCAGGCTCCTGCCACGACAGGAAAGAGAATGGCTGAAGAAGGTATAAGGAAAAGTATAAGAATCAGCTTTTGTATATAAAAGTTAAAGTTAATCCCGGCGCCAGGGAGGATAAAATTAAGAGGGTTGCTGAAGATGGCTTCGAGATAAGCGTTAGAGCCAAGCCCGAAAATAATCTGGCCAATAGAGAGGTCGTACGCTTGCTTGCTGACAACTTAAAGCTCCCAGCCGGTAAGATAAGATTAGTTACCGGTCATCACAATCGCAGTAAAATTTTTGATATTTTGCAATAAGAGAGCCCCGCTGTGGCGGGGCATCATAGATAGGCATCTTTGGCGAAGAGAACATAGAGGATCGCGCCCTCAGGTCCGCAGAAGCCGATAAGCTTCGGTTCGAGCTTGCCGACAATCCTTTTTAGTTCTGTATCGTCTATATCCAGCCAGATATCAAGATGTGTCTGAGTGCCGTTGTCGAACACCGCTCGGACATTCTTCGCGCCGAAGAAGAATTCGATATGTTTAGGTAGAAGGGTGATCTGTGCGGCGGGGCTGCAGATTTTTTTAACACGATCCATTCCGAGAAGCATGATACCTTTGCATCTTTTTTTCTCGTGTTCGTCTAGCTTATCGTAGAGATCATTGAATCTGCCTTCGTGATATTTGGCGGACGACATTACTTCACCTCCTTCGATATGTTGAGATCAGACTCTCTTCACCCATACTATATAATCAGCAAATAATTTCAAGATCTTCGCAAGTGCTTCCAATTTGCCCATAGATGTGTTAATGTTTTTGTCAGATAAGTTTCTTGAGAGGAGGCTTATGAGTGGCGGATGAAAGCGATGAAGATAAGCTCAAAAAGAAAAGGATTGAAGAACAGCGTAAGATTACCCTAGAGCGTCTTGCTGAAATCCGTAGAGAGGAAGAGGGCTCTAAGCCTCGCCAGCCGGTGCATGGCAAGTATAGAGCTCCCGATAATGAAGAGCAGAAACGTATAACTCTGGAGCGGCTAGCTCAACTGAAGAGCGAGGAGGGTAAGAAGGTTAAAGCCGAAGAAGCCGCTAAGAGTGATACCAAGCGGAAGAAAAGGCAGGAGAAAGAGGCTCGTAAGAAAGCCAAAAAAGATAGGAAAGACAAGGCCAAAAAAGAGATGGACGATAAAGAGGATTGAATTTCAAACCCCGCATATGGCGGGGTTTTTATCTGATTTGACAGCGTAATTTTATAGTTTATAATGCTGATACAATATTTATGGATAAAGATAAGGATTTAGAAAATAAGAAGTCTGTGGAGGAGGAGTTCGTGCCGGAAACGGACGATCAAGAGCTTTCCTTCGAAGATATTTCGGGAGATAGCGCTGGGAAGATCGCGAAGGTTAAAGAGAAGCTTAAGGCCGCGCTTCGGGACAAGGACGAGTATCTGGCGGGCTGGCAGCGTTGCAGGGCGGATTTCGTGAATGCTAAGAGAATGGCTGAAATGGAGAGATCTTCGATCGTTGATTCAGCTAGCGAATCCTTTGTCAGAGATCTCTTGCCAGTCTTGGATAGCTTCGATATGGCTTTCGCTTCCGACTCGAGCTCTGATGCTTCATCTGGAACGGGTTGGCGAGAAGGCTTTACCGGTATATACTCCAAGCTTCTGGAGATACTGAATAAGCGAGGGTTGAAACAGATAGGCCAGGCTGGCGAGAAGTTCGATATAAACTTGCATGAGCCCGTAGCCACACTGCCGACAAACAAGGAGGAGATGGATGATATAGTCATGAACGTTTTACAGAAAGGCTATAGCATTAACGGCAGATTGGTCAGACCGGCGAAGGTAACCATCGGACAATATACGAGTTAGTATAAATATAAGTGAGAGGTATAAGAATAAGCGCTAAAGAATAAAAATTATGTCAAAAATATTAGGAATAGATTTGGGTACGACAAACTCCGCGATGGCGATAGTCGAGGGCGGTTTGCCGAAGATAATCGAGAACGCTGAGGGCGTCAGGACAACTCCTTCTATCGTTGCTATTTCCAAGGCTGGCGAGCGGCTTGTCGGCCAGCTGGCTAAGAGACAGAGCATCACAAATCCCCAGAATACCATCTACGGCATCAAGCGCTTCATGGGCCATCGTTTCGACAGTCCGGAGGTGCAGAAGGATAAGGCGGCGGTGCCTTACGCTGTAGAGAAGGGCGAGGATGGTGGCGCACGCGTCAGGATGCGTGACAAGCTCTACACTCCGGAGGAGATCTCATCGATGATTCTGCAGAAGCTGAAGACTGATGCTGAGGCTAAGCTTGGCGAGAAGATTACCGAAGCTGTCATCACTGTGCCGGCTTACTTCAGCGACGCCCAGCGGCAGGCAACCAAGAACGCGGGCGAGATCGCCGGCTTCACCGTCAAGAGGATCATCAACGAGCCGACAGCGGCTGCGCTGGCTTATGGCTTCAATACTAAGAAGAATGAGAAGATAGCGGTCTACGACTTCGGCGGCGGTACATTCGATATATCCGTGCTCGAGATCGGCGATGATGTGATCGAGGTTAAGTCGACCGACGGCGACAGCCATATGGGCGGCGAGGATATCGACCAGCGGATTATCAAGTGGATCATAGACGATTTCAGGAAGGAGAACGGTATCGATCTCTCTACTGATCCTCTCGCTATCCAGCGGCTGAAGGAGGCTGCCGAGAAGGCCAAGCACGATCTCTCCAATGTTAAGGAGGTAGAGATCAATGTACCCTTCATCACTTCCGATGCAACTGGTCCTAAGCATCTCTTGAAGACCATGACTCGGGCTAAGCTTGAGGAGTTGGCTTCAGAATTTGTCAGTCGCTCTATTGACATAACCAAGCGCGCCGTCGAAGCTTCCGGCTTCAAATTCTCTGAAATTAACGAAGTGATTATGGTGGGGGGACAGACCAGAATGCCGGCGATCATAGACGCTGTGCGCAATCTCTTCGGCAAGGAGCCGAATAGGAGCATCAATCCTGACGAGGTGGTGGCTGTCGGTGCAGCGCTACAGGGCGGCATCATGCAGGGCGATGTCAAAGATGTGCTCTTGCTCGACGTTATCCCGCTCTCTCTCGGTATTGAGACTATGGGTGGCGTTTCGACCAAGCTTATCGAGAAGAATACAACCATTCCGGCGTCTAAGTCGCAGATCTTCTCGACTGCGGCTGACAATCAGACAACCGTGGAGATCCACGTTCTTCAGGGTGAGAGGCCGATGGCAGCCGACAACAAGACTCTTGGACGATTCACTCTTGAAGGTATCGCTCCGGCGCCTCGCGGCTTGCCGCAGATTGAGGTCTCTTTCGATGTCGACGTTAACGGTATCCTCTCCGTTACAGGCAAGGGTAAGGCGACGAGCAAGACTCAGTCGATCAAGATCCAGGCTCGCGGCGGCTTAAGCCAGGAGGATATCGATAAGATGAAGAAGGATGCCGAGATGAATGCTGCTGAAGATGCTAAGAAGAAGGAGGAGGTAGATATCATCAATAATGCTGATGCGCTCATTGTGACTGCCGAGAAGAGTCTCAAGGATGCCGAGGGCAAGGTCTCGAACGACATCATCGCAACTGTCCGCGCCAAGATTGACGCACTTAAGAAGCTCCGTGATGACCGCAATGTGCCGGAGGTTAAGAAGGCGACTGATGAACTCTTCGCCTTCCTGCAGAAGATCGGCAAGGCGGTCTACAATGCGGGCGGAACTAAGACGGAGAATTAAGGCGGAAGACACAAAAAGA
>CAYUNB010000014.1:0-12868 GCA_964446095.1 uncultured Candidatus Saccharibacteria bacterium | reverse complement strand
AGCCACGATGTAACGAGAGTGGGGGGTATTCCTTCCTGGAAGTGCTTCGCACTGCGATCCTCCAAGATCCAGACATAATAATGGTCGGTGAGATCAGAGATAAAGAGACAGCCAAGATCGCCGTGAACTCCGCCCTGACCGGACACTTAGTTTTCTCGACACTCCACACCAACTCCGCTGCCGGTGCAATCCCCCGCTTGATCGACCTCGAAGTCAATCCGAAGGTCATCAGCTCAGCCCTGAATCTTATGCTCGCCCAGCGCTTGGTAAGACGGCTGTGTGAAACTTGCAAGAAAGAGTCAGCTCCGGATGAAAAGCAGAGAAAAATAATCGACGAGGCCTTACTCTCTATACAGGCGAAGAAGTTTGATACCACCGGTCTTGATCCGGGCAAGATCTGGCTAGCTGGCACCGAGTGCCCCGTCTGTAACGGTATCGGTTATAAGGGACGAATCGGAGTATATGAGGCGATAGTGATGGATGAGAACATTGAGAAACTGATCAGCGAGAATCCGAGCGAGCGAGAGATCGAGAAGGCGGCAGCCCCGCAGGCTATCCTTAGTATGAGAGAGGATGGTATTGTGAAGGTGCTTAGGGGTATCACCTCCCTCGATGAGGTAGAGAGGGTTGTAGAACTTGGCTCGGTACTGGATTAGATCGGAATTTTGACAATTAAATAAAAGAAAAATCGAGACGATAAATCTCTAAGCAATTCTTTTGATAAAATACCAAAAGTTAAGTTACTCTCGGAGGATGGCCCCAGTAAGCTACGTCTGGCGTAGCACCAGAACGTCCTTCTTGAATAACCATCTAGGCCCAACGGCCCAATTGCTTAGAGATTTATATTCTCGATTTCCTTACGCCACTAGTGTAGCATAGTGCAACGAAATTGTCAAGGGGTATTTTATGCTAATATTGCTGTATGCAACAGGGGAACAATAATATACCAGATAATGAAAATTTGTTAAGGGGCAACGAGAAGTACCTCGACAACGCCTTACGCCCGGGAAAGTGGGGGGATTATATCGGCCAGGAGATCATTAAGGAGAATCTTAAAATCCTTTTAGCGGCGGCTAAAGCCCGCGGCCAGACACCAGAACATATTTTGTTTTACGGCCCGCCCGGACTTGGTAAAACAACCTTAGCCCACCTTCTCGCCAAAGAGAACGGTTCGGAATTGAAGGTTACATCCGGCCCAGCTATCGAGAAGGTAGGCGACTTAGCCTCACTCTTAACCAATCTCTCCCCTGGCGACGTCCTATTTATAGACGAGATACACCGACTTAATAAACTGATCGAGGAGGTGCTCTATCCAGCGATGGAATCAGGAAACCTGAATATCATAATCGGCAAGGGTCCTTCGGCACGCACTATCCAGCTCGACCTACCACCCTTCACCCTCGTAGCCGCCACTACCCGTATAGCACTACTCTCCTCCCCTCTTCGCTCGCGCTTCTCCGGCGGCACCTTCCGTCTCGAGTTTTATACTGATGGCGAGATACAGAAGATCATTGCCCGCTCTGCCGACATTCTTAACAGCAAGATCGCTGAAGACGCAGTAGCCGAGATCGCACGCCGCAGCCGCTTCACTCCGCGTATCGCCAACCATCTTTTGAAGCGTTGCCGTGACTTCGCCCAAGTTAACCAGACAGATATCACTCTCGATACAGTCAACAAAACGCTGAAGCTTTTAAATATCGACGAGGCTGGCCTCTCTTATGCTGACCGAAAGATATTGGAAACGATAATCAACAAATTCGCCGGTGGCCCGGTCGGCCTCGGCACTATCGCCGCCGCTACAGCTGAGGAAGAAGAGACCATTGAGGAGATCAACGAGCCCTACCTCATCCAGCTCGGCTTCATCGAGCGCACTCCGCGCGGACGTGTAGCTACCGCCAGAGCATATGAGCATTTAGGGCTAGTATTTCCAAAACTTTTATAATCATGTAGTCTGAAACGTATGTCAGGACATAATAAATTTTCAAAGATTAAGCATAAGAAGGAGGCAATGGATGCCAAGAAGAGCAAGGTCTTCGCCGGACTCGTGAAGCAGATCGCTATCGAGTCGCGCGCCGCCAAGGGTGATAAGAACTCCCCCGGACTCCGAGTAGCGATCGAGAAGGCGCGCGCAGCTAACATGCCGGCTGATAATATAGACAGGGCTGTCGCTAAGGGCGCCGGACTCGGAGCAGGCAAGCTTGAGGAGTTCCTCTGCGAAGCCTATGGGCCAGGCGGCGTGGCTATAATCATAGAAGGCGCGACGGAAAGCACGAAAGGCACAATTAACGAGATTAAATTTACGCTTTCTGAAGGCGGAGCAACTCTGGGCACTCAAGGATCGGTTATCTGGGCTTTTACTAAAACAGCCGAAAGCTGGGAGCCAAACGCCAAGATGCAGCTCTCCGAAGAAGATAATAATAACCTTCACGACTTAATTGCTGAACTGGAAGACAATGCCGACGTGGAGAACGTCTATACCAACGCCGAATAAAATGCGAGTTATCGGCATCGATCCAGGATACGACCGCCTTGGTATCGCTATTTTAGAACGAAGGAATAATAAGGACGAACTTCTCTATTCCGACTGCCTTCAAACCGACAAGACCGAAACAATATCGGAAAGAATTTTTAGCCTCGGAGCGCGCGTCGAAGAACTGATCAAGAAATGGTCTCCAGAATCGATGGGTATCGAAAAGCTCTTCTTCACCACGAACCAGAAAACGGCTATGGGCGTATCGGAGACAAAAGGAGTTCTTACATACATTGCCAGATGTGCGGGTCTCTCGGTTACAGAGTTCACTCCGCTGGAGATCAAGATCGCTATCACCGGTTATGGTAAAGCTGACAAAAGCCAGGTGCTCTATATGCTCAACAAGCTCCTGAAGATAGAGGACCAAAAGAAGAAGCGCCATGACGACGAGTTCGATGCTATTGCCGTCGGCCTAACCTGCTTAGTCTCAAAAAAATAAAATTTATCCACACAAGAGACCCTACACTCTTGCAAAAAATAATAGTTTTGATAAAAATAGTTATCTTCAAAAAATGAAGATTTTATTATGAGAATAACTATCTATCTATAACATATGTACGACGAATTTTCAGACTCCCGAGACTCGGATGATGGTGAAATTGATATATCTGACATGGAGTTCGACGACGGCGAACTTGATGCGGAAGACTTAAAGGATATAAAGGATGGCTTAGCTGATTTCAGTGATGATGACGATGATGAAGATGATTCAGACGAAGATGATGACGAGGACGACGATGATTAAAATCAACTAGTTAATATAAAAATATCCCGCACTCGGCGGGATATTTTTATATAGTTATTTTAAGAAATCTATTCTTACCGATTTTGAGATTTCCACCTTGGCCGGAAATAGCTAGGGGATCAGTAATCTTAGCCTCATTATAAGTTACGGCTCCCTCATCAACGAGTCTGCGGAATTCAGTTTTTGATTTTACTAAGCCGTTCTCTAGCAGAATCTCAACAATAGTTTGGTCTGGCCAAGAATGAACCGCACGTGCATCTTCCGGAAATCCCCTATTAACATGAACTGATATAAAGTCGGCTTCGGCAATATTCGCTAAACTCTCGCCATGATAAATTTTCACTATCTCCTTCGCCAACCGAGCCTTAGCATCTCGAGGCGCCATCTCTTTTAAGATCTTTCCAATCTCATCAAGCGATAATCTCGTGCAGTCGACGAAAAGCTGCCTCATATTCTCGTCTGGCTGTGCCATGATATAGCCGTACATTTTAACAGCATCGAAATCCAAGAAGACACCTGTCCCCTGCGACTTCGACATCATCTTCTCACCCGTTTTAGGATTCTCAAGAAGGTTGGTGATAAAAACGAACTTCTCTTTATTTTTAAGCTTCCGAAGCAATGTACGGCCGGCAAGCGCGTTGAACTTCTGATCAGCGCCGCAGACTTCCATATCAACATCCATAGCTACAGAGTCGTAACCCTGCATCAATGGATAGAAAAGTTCATGGAGATAGAGAGGTTTGCCGCTCTTCATTCTCTCTTGGAACATATCGCGCTCTATCATCTGCTGGACAGTAAAGTTGGAGGCTAGATTAACAACATCTTCTAACCCGAGAGCTGAAAGCCATTCATGGTTATAAAGAATTTTAACCGGATTATCGGCATTATCGATATCTATTACCGGACGAATCTGACTTATCCAAGTCTCGACATTTCTTACTACCTCTTCGCGAGTTAACTGCTTGCGAGCAGACTCCCCTTTATCAGTAGGGTCGCCAATTCTTGCAGTAAAATCGCCAACGAGAAAAATAACCTCGTTTCCAATTGCGCGGAATTTCTCTAAAATCATATAGTTCGTCGCGTGGCCCAAGTGAAGCGAGGTGCCGGTCGCATCTGTGCCAATGTATATTCGCAAACGCTTGCCAGAGAGAAGCAGCTCCCGCAAACCGTCCTTAGTAGGAAGAATCTCTTTAACCGAGCGAGTCAGCAACTCATCTATTTTTTCCGAATTCGTATCGATTTTCATGCTTTTAAATCTAACATAAAAAACAGTTTTTTTGTAGGCAAAATTACCAAAACTCCTTGACTATTCAATATTATTTTTTTATGGTATCGTGATGTTAATGAGTAAAAGGCGTCATTTCACGAATCTAACTAAAGTCGCCATCATTCTAACCCTTTTAAGTTCGGGGCTTATACTGCTCTGGCTATCTACACTTCAGATACCGGACTTCAAAAGTCTGGAGGAGAGAAAGGTTTCGGAATCAACTAAGATATACGATCGCACCGGCACAACACTCCTATACGACATACACCAGGGCGTAACTCGAAAGGTCGTAGCTTACGGGGATATTTCACCCTACCTCTTAAACGCTACCGTAGCGATCGAAGATAGCGACTTCTATAATCACCACGGCGTCAAATTCGAATCCATGATCCGTTCATTCTTCGTGAACCTTCAATCCGGATCAATCAAACAAGGCGGATCGACTATCACCCAGCAGGTTATTAAAAACGCCCTGCTGACTTCGGAAAAAAGCTTTACCCGAAAGATTAAAGAGATCATATTAGCTCTCAAACTCGAACAAGTGATGAGCAAACAAGAGATATTAACCCTATATCTCAACGAAATTCCTTATGGCGGTTCCATCTATGGCGCTGAAGATGCTAGTCAGAAGTTTTACGGCAAGGATGTTAAGGACGTAACTCTTGCGGAGGCTGCCTACATGGCGGCAATTCCTAATGCTCCGACACTTTACTCTCCTTACAATAAAAACCGTTCACAGCTTGAAGCTAGAAAAAACCTTGTGCTCGACCGCATGGTTGAACTTAATTTCATCACCAAGGCCGAAAGCGATGCGGCTAAGAAGGAGACGGTTACCTTCTTACCTAAGCAAGATGACGGTATTAAGGCGCCGCACTTCGTGGAGTTCGTAAGATCATATCTGGAAAGCAAATATGGCCAAGAGGCCGTTGAGACCGAGGGCTTAAAGGTTGTTACAACACTAGACTGGAGCCTACAGCAGAAGGCTCAAGATATTGTTGCCAAATACGCCGCACAAAATGAAGCGAAGTTTAACGCCAAGAACGCCGGCATGATCGCCATTGACCCTAAAACCGGCCAAGTGCTGGTAATGGTCGGTTCAAGAGACTATTTCGATACTACTAATGATGGCAATTTTAATGTTACGACCGCTCATAGGCAGCCTGGCTCATCATTTAAACCCTTCGTTTATGCCACAGCATTCAATAAAGGCTACCTGCCGGAAACTACCCTGCTCGATCTGCCGACACAATTCCAGACAACCTGCTCCTTTGATGGCAAACCTCTGACACCTGCCACCAAGCCCGATGACTGCTACATGCCAGTCAACTATGACGGTAAATTTGTCGGTCCGATAACACTGCGCGATGCGCTTGCTCAATCGAGAAATATTCCAGCTATAAAGCTTCTATACCTTGTCGGAATCAATGACTCTATTCAAACAGCCAGAAATCTGGGCGTAAGAGGTCTCGATGATCCACAGCGGTATGGTTTAACACTTGTGCTTGGCGGCGGCGAGGTCTCACTACTCGACATGACAAGTGCTTATTCGGTCTTCGCCAACGATGGCGTTAGAAATCCCTATCAGTTCATCCTCCGCGTTGAAGATAAGGACGGCAACATTCTTGAGCAATCTAGCGACCAAAGTACACGAGTGCTCCCAACTCAGACTGTCCGCATGTTAAATGATGTTTTATCTGATACCAAGGCGAGAGAACCGCTCTTCGGCGAATACTCCCCTATTGATATTCCCGGCCGACAGATTGCTATCAAGACCGGTACAACCAACGACTTCCGCGACGCCTGGGTACTTGGTTATACGCCGAACCTGGCGCTCGGTGTATGGGCTGGTAATAATGATGATACGCCGATGGAGAAGAAGACCTCCGGCTATATCGCGCTGCCAATGTGGAGTGAATTCTTCAAACAAGCGCTTTCAAATCTGCCGAATGAAAACTTTATTCACCGTGACAATATCGTGACCAGCAAGATTAATCCTCTGATCCGAGGATTCTGGCAGGCCAGAATAACCTACGATATTGATAAGATCTCAGGCAAGCTCGCGACTGACAAGACCCCGCCAGAACTCCGCGAAACTAAATCAGTAAGACAGATCCACTCTATTCTCTATTGGGTTGATAAAAATAATCCAACTGGCCCAGCACCAACCGATCCAGCGAGCGACCCGCAATTCAATCTTTGGGAAAGCTCCGTAGAGAAGTGGGCCAAGGATAATAACCTGACAGATGAAACCACTGATGTGATACCGAAGCAGACCGATGACGTACATCTGCCTGAACTAGCCCCGAAGGCAACAATCACAAGTCCGAATCCTAATCTTACCTTCGATCCGAAAAACCGCTTAGAGATCGGACTACAGACCAGCTCTCATTTCCCTATTACCCAAGTCGATTTCTTTATTAATAATAGCTACCTCGGCTCTTCTAAGAATGCGCCATTCAACTTCTATTTCGTTCCATCCAATACTCCGGGCATAACAGCAACCAATCAGATCAGAGCCGTAGTCTACGATTCTGTCTTAAATAAAGCAGAGGTTGATTCAACTCTGAATCTCTCTATCTAAGATTGTCTATCGCCACACCTCGCAGAGAGAGTAGCGCTAGTATTTTATTTTTATTCATAAAAATTTCGCTCCGTAGGCTGCTGTCGGACTTAATATAAGCAATCCGCCTCTTAATAGAGATATTTTTAATATCGATCTCTGTATTAATAATCTTCAAGAGAGCAGCCGATACCTCCATTCTTACCTCCTTATCTGGAATATCAAGATCCTTAAACCGGCCAAGCAGTGCTTCTATTTTCTTCATTAGACATTCATCGGCATTACAAGATAGAGGAATGAGCCATCCCCTACGCCGCGAACGATTATAGGGCGATTAGAGCCATTAAAGATGATCTGAACCTTCTCAGAGCCTATCGACTGAAGACAGTCAGTTATATATTTAGCATTCAGAGTTGCATCCACAGCTTCACCCTGTATTTCAGCCGGAACAATAGTGGAACTCTCCCCGCGATCCTGGTTCTTAGAGCTTATTTCAAAAAGATTGTCTTCCGGAATAATCTTTATACTTATCTGATTGAATTTATCAGCAAAAATATTAGAAATCTTTATAGAGTCGATCAGATCTCTCTTTAAAACCACAACTTCAGTCTTCTTATCCTTAGGTATTATCTGCTTATAGTCAGGAAATATGCCGGAGACAACACGAGAAGTGAAGTAGATGGTCGGCGAAATAATGGAGATTTGGTTCTTATTAAAGAGAATCTGAAGCACCTCGTTGCTGCCATCAAAAATTCTAGCAACTTCGTTAGCATTCTTGAAAGGCAAGATAATAGAGAGTTTATCTTTATCTTTAACCGGAAATCTTTTTTCTGCCAGCCGAAAAGAATCTGTTGCCACGAAGACCAGGTCATCGCTATCACTATATATATGCACGGAGGATATCTCCGGCTTCATATCTGAAAGGGCGGCAGAATAAAGTACGGATCTAATACCAGCAACAAGCCTATCAGCTTCTATATTAATAGAACCCTCTTTATCGATCTTAGGAATATTCGGAAAGTCATCGACCGGAAAGCTTTTAATAACCGTTGAATTTCTCGGTGTCGAGAGAGATAGGTTACCACCAACAAGTTCCATCTTCACTATCTGGCTGTCTTGTAAACCGGAAATAAAGGCTGAGAGTATATCAGCCGGCAGAGCGATGAGTCCAGAGCGTTCAACCTTCGCAGGAATCTTAACCTCGAGGCCGACATCGAGGTTAGTAGACCTTAAGGTAAGACTCTTATCCCGCGCCTCAAGAAGAATCGACTCGAGTATCGGCAAAGATAGATTTCTTGCAGCGATTTTGCCGACATAACCAACGCCTTCTCTCAATTTATCTTTTGCACACTCCGCTTTCATATCTTATTAGTAATATAATTTCCTTTTAAAAGATTATTTTTATTATTAGTCCTGTGGGTATGTTGATAAATTAATTTTATCCTTTTAAATTAAAACTATTTTTCTAATTCCAACTGGGGAAAAGTTCTGGAGGAAACTGGTGGCTAGTTCTGAATAACTCTTCTCTGCTATTTCCTCTCTAATTTATCCACTTCGCTATTCATACGTATTCAACACCCTTGTACACATCATATCAACAACTTAGAGCTCTGCCTCGCTGATAGTTGCCCCAGCTAAAGCTTGTCCGCTATAGATCGCGTTCTTAATGCTATCTATCTCCTGCTCCAGGGTTGGACTGCTCTTAATTGCCGACTTGATCTTCTCACAGGCGTGAATAACCGTCGTGTGATCGCGCCCGCCGAGCTTGGCGCCGATATATGGGTAAGAGGTGTTGAAATCTTGGCGCAGGATATACATGGCGATCTGTCGAGGTTTAACGACTTCCTTGCGGCGAGTCTTCTCATAAAGCGACTTCTCTTCGATATTGTAATATTCACACACAGCCTTAAGAACATCCTTAATTGAGACGGTCTTACGCTGTTTCGAACTGCTCTTAATAAGCTGTTTAATCTCGTTTACCGAAAGCTCCTTATTCTTAAGCTGTGATTGGCAGATCGTCGTGTTAAGTACGCCCTCAAGTTCGCGAATATTATCTAGGATATTAGTAGCGATGTAGTCGACGGCCTCATCCGGCATGTAAAAGTTAGAAACTTTGAGTTTTGAACGCAGAATCGCCACTCTCGACTCGTAATCAGGCTTCGAAACCTCGATAATCATACCGCCCTCGAAACGAGATCTTAGGCGATCTTCAAGATTAGCAATCTGTCGCGGCGGCTTATCGGAGGAAAAGATGAGCTGTTTATTATTTTCGTGGAGGCTGTTAAAGAGGTGGAAGAGTTCCTCTTGCGAGCCCTCCTTCTTGGAGAAGAACTGGATGTCGTCGACAATTAAGAGATCGTACTTTTTATATTTCTCTTTGAATATATGAGCGGAATTATTGCGTATCGAATCGACATACTCCGAAACATACTTCTCCGAAGTTAGATAAAACACTTTCTTACCCTGGCTCTTGAGGTGATTACCTACTGATTGTAGGAGATGGGTCTTACCGAGACCGGTGCCGCCGTAGATGTAGAGCGGATTGTATGTTGTGCCTAAGTTTTTTATTACTGCCTGGGCTGCAGCATGAGCTAATTCATTAAATGAGCCGACAATGAAAGACTCGAAGATATATTTAGGGTTGAGATTATCCTCCTTGTTGATATAGAGCTCATTCAGCTTCATCTGATTGATGACAGGCGGTCGCTGTTCGGCTTGATTGCGGTTTTCACGAGCCCTGTCCCCTTCCCGCTGGATTATATACTCCACGCCGCGGACGTTCGCTGAGACATTGCGGAGCGCTTTTAGTATCGGCTTGTGATATTTATTGAAGAGCCAGTCCTTAACGAAGGCATTCGGTACAGAAAGAAAAACTATTCCATCCTCTTGCTTGGAGATATATGTATTTTTAAACCAAGTGGAGAAGTTGGCGGCAGAGATACTCATCTCTATCTCGACTATCGAATCAGTCCACAACTTTTTGTTGTCGATCATGATAGTATAGTAGACTGATTTTTTAAAAAAACCAAATTTATACCCCTAATTTCCCTGTTTATAATCGGTGGATTAACTGTTAATAACATAAAAGATGAGGTTGCGTCCGCTCCCCTTTTATTGTAGACTCTCAATATGTCAAAAACATACAATCCTAAGAAAAGAAAACGAGCTAAAACTCACGGTTTCTTGGTGCGCAAGCGAACTCCGGGCGGCAAGAAGACTGTTTCCCGCAGGAGAAGGAAGGGGCGAGCCAAGCTCACTGTCTAAATTTAATGAGGCTTCCGAGAATTCTGGTTGAAGAGGTGCTTAAGGGCGGCCACTCGGTTCATTCTGCTAATATAAGCTTGAAATACTTAAGGTCTCCGGATGATTCTAAGGCCTATACTTTCGTTATTTCAGCTAAAACTGCCAAGTTGGCAGTGACTCGGAATCTTCTTAAGCGCCGCGGACGATCTGTTGTTGATGATATACAGAGCCGCTTTAAGAGCGGATTCAAATGCGTATTTATTTTTAAACCAGGGGCTGTTAAACTAGAATTCCCCGCTCTAAAGCAAGAGATTATCGATATTTTGTTAAAAGCCAAGATTATCTAAATGTTCAATACTATCTTCTATCAACCGCTTTATAACGCTCTCGTTTTCCTGACCGCAATTGTACCTAATCACGATTTAGGTTTGGCTGTCGTACTTTTAACCTTACTGGTTAAGCTGGCACTTGTCCCTATCTCGCATAAAAGCATTAAAACACAGAAGAAGTTGAAAGAGCTTGAGCCGGCGATGGCGAAGATAAAGGAGGACTACAAACATGACCAGCAGGAGCAGGCGATGAAGATCATGCAGCTCTATCAAGAGCATGAGATCAATCCCTTCTCCGGTATTCTTCTTATGTTTATCCAGTTGCCGATTATTTTAGGTCTCTATTTCGTTTTTAGAACCGGCATCGATCTCACATCTCCTGAAATTTACAGTTTTATTTTGAAGCCCCTAGCTATTAATACCAAACTTTTCGGTGTTATAGACCTTATGGGCAAGAGTATTCCGCTGGCACTTTTTGTTGGTTTGACGCAATTTATGCAGGTTCAGCTCTCGATCCCCCCTTCACCCCCCAAGGCTCCAGGGCACGAAGCTTCTTTCGGAGATAATCTAGCAGAGAGTATGGCCTTCCAGGCGAAATTTATTCTGCCGATCTTTATTATGTTTATCTCTTATCAGTTAAATACTGCCGTTTCTGTCTATTGGATCGTTAATAATCTCTTCACAGTTGGACATGAGCTCTACGTAAGAGCTGAAGCCAAGAAGATTCTTAAGAATAAGCCTATTTCAGCTTAATCTGCCAGACAGAGAGGTCCTTCTTATTATTCATCATCAGGTAATCTTCATTCGGACTAAGCATTAAGTCAGTGGCATCGAGTCCGCCAAGCTTGCCAAGAGATGTTTTATCTACCAAGAGCTCAGTGTTTCCGGTTTTCGTATCAATTTTCCAGATTTCGTCATTGAAGGAGATAGTACCTTGATACCAGTCATCTGGGTACGATCCAGCCGGCAAACTTGCTGGTACAGCGCAGTAGAGTATATCCTGCTCGATTCCAGCCCAAACACATTTCTCGGGGAGGGTTACTAAGGGAAAGAGCGAACCTTGCCGCGCTGTTATGTCGTAGAAGAAGGTTTGCAAGCCAGTATCGGAAGATGCCGAGTAGATCATCTTCTTGGCATCGGGACTTATACTCGAGGTCAGACCGTTAATGTCGCCTAATATCTTAGTAAGAGTGCCTGTCTTCGAAAGATTTAAGGAGTATAAGAATCCCGGAACGTTCGCTGAAGGCTTAGTGTTGAAAAAGATGGTATTTTTCTCCGGCCACTGTATCTGCCACTCGCCGAAGGCAGAACTGAAAATCTGTTTTTTATTGATTGCTGGCTTGGCGCCAAAATCCTCTGTAGTGCCGATGTAACTATCCCCTACTTGTGTCAGGTAAAATATTTTCGATCTATCTGGTGAGACTACAGCCTCCTGAATCGATGGAGAGAGCAGAGAGAGGTTTAGTTTACCGATCTGTTGCCCGGGAGTTGCTTCCGGCGAGGTGGTTGACGTCGGCAACTCCAAGAGAGCGAAGATGTTCTGGATAGTACCCGAGTCATTTAACCCCCTGATTACGATGCTGCTGCCGAGGTTATTGAAGAAAGTTTGATATATCTTGGTAATGGTTGTGTTTGAGATCTTCTGCGGCAAGTTCTCGTTATAACCGAGGTCATATATATGTCCCGACCCCCTCTCAATATAGCGAGCGTAGAGTTTTTTTACTGTAGAGGTTCCAAGGTTGTTAAGATCTGGCTTAAATAATAGCAACCCGCCAAGAGACGGAGTCGATGAAAGGATTTTAATATTGGACGCCTCAATGGAACCACTATTTGCTATTGGTGATACAACTCCGGAACCCTGACCTGTCTGCCCGGCCGTTCCACTAGTCTGATTTATACCTGTCCCACCCGAAGACTCAGGATTTATGTTGGCACTTTCAGGAAAGGCTGAGCCGCTTGAACTGCTTGTTGTTTGTGTGGTTGTGCCTGAAAAGAAATAGTGATAAACACCATATAAAGAAAGCAGAATAATCAATCCGACAATAATTGCTATTAAAGTTTTGGTTATGGTGGAATTCATTTAATAGATAATATTATTGTTGCGGACCTGCACCAGGTAATCCACCACTTACGGGACCAATAAGCGGACCACCAGTCGATGGCGGAGGTGTGTTAGGGGCTATGGGAGATACGG
>CAYUNB010000013.1:0-13153 GCA_964446095.1 uncultured Candidatus Saccharibacteria bacterium | reverse complement strand
AATGGGCGCTTCTGATCGGTGCCGAGAAGTATAAGAAGGCGCCGGAGCTGCAATTCACCGTCAATGATGTTCGGCAATTGAGCCAGACGCTCGTTCGATATGGGGGCTACTCGCGCTCAAATGTGCTGGAATTGACCGACGATGGTGAAACTCCCGACATGCAGCCCCTGAAATCTTCGCTGGAGGCAGCGTTGCAGCAGTTTTTGAAAAAGCCAGCAGCCTCTGACTCGATCGTTGTTTATTTCAGTGGCCATGGCTTCAAGGACAAGGATGGCAAGCTTTACCTGGCGCCACTCGATTGCAATCCAGCAGATCCCGTCGCCACGGGTATTTCTGCCGAATGGTTCCGATCCAAGTTCACAGAAGCTGCACTTCATCGGACAGCTTGCCTGAGAAGAGATAACGATAATATTTTTAGGCTTAGCTATGCCATAGAAATAGCTGGCTTCGATAATATGCCCGCCGTGAACGATGCAGGGTATGCCAATCACGCCATCACCTCTAGTGCCAAACCGCATGACCATATCGCTGCTGATACAGAACATTAAGCACCGCCTTTCTGACAAAGAACTCTTAAATCTGAATTAAATATAGACTACTTGGATGATAAAGCAAGATTCCGCAGTACAGTAAAGCCGACAACGGCCCCGAGAATAGCGCCAGAGAGAGCATCGGAGAGCCAGTGGATGCTGACGGAAACACCAACCATGATGTAGATGGCGTAAGCGGCAGTAAAATTATGTAACACGCTGCTCTTTTTATACATCGAGATCATCGCCACGGCCCCTGCGAAGGCTACGGCCGCATGCGATGAGGGCCAGCCCCAGAAGATACCATGCTGGAAAAAACCGAAGTTGAAATTGCGGCTAATATCGACTGACGAAGTATAGGTATAAAACTCCGGCTGAATTCTGCCAGTAAAAGCTTTATATGTCGAAGAGACTACCAAGGCCAATATCTCAGCCTGTGCGGTAGTCGCGGCGGCTGCCATCATATAACTATTTTTCTTGAGTTCACCCCAGATATACATGGCTACCGGCACAATGATGGGTACGAAGAAACCGAGCACCGCTGCTGGCAGTGCCAAACTTCTCAAAAGATCTCCCCTCGTCGCCTGGAAATACCGCCAGTCCAGCCCGCTCTGCACAAGGTAAAGGGTCGATGCCGCCATAAGCGCGTGCCAAGGCCAATT
The DNA here is from genome assembly GCA_964446095.1 of uncultured Candidatus Saccharibacteria bacterium. Taxonomy (GTDB): domain Bacteria; phylum Patescibacteriota; class Minisyncoccia; order Phycocordibacterales; family UBA12445; genus JACQCV01. Next base: position 11,961 of record CAYUNB010000013.1, on the reverse strand, counting down.
CCGCTTTTCAAAAACAGCTGTAAGATTTCTAAAAATGCCTTTAAAAAAATCCCGAAACATAACCTTTACATTATACACAAGAGCTCTGCATAAATCAGGAAGATTATGATAAAATATTGACAGTATTTAAAAGCCTAATTTTAGTGAGATGAAAACTAAACTGATTATCGCTCTCATCATCATACTCGCGCTCGGCTGGTATATTAGTAGCTACAACAATAACCAGGCTCCTGCAGGCAGCAGCCCTTCAATAAGCCTACCTTCGTACAACTACGGCCAGAACAGTGTCAGCCCAACTCCATCTGCAAACAGTAAAACGGGAGCATCAGTAAGCACAAATTCGAATCAAGCCAGCAATGGCCGACTGATCCTCGGCATCACCGACGATGCAGTAAACTTGGACACTATCCAGTCCATCTTCCTTTCGATCAACCACATTGAGATCCATCAGCCGAAGACGGGCTGGCAGACTGTATCAGATACTTCGAGGAGTTATGATCTGCTCAAACTTCATGCTGCGCCGCGCACAGAACTCATGGCTGATCTCAACCTTCCCGGCGATACCTATGACGGTATCCGCTTAGATGTCGAGAATATATCCGTCACTAAGAAGGACGGCTCGGTAGTACAAGCCAAGGTGCCGTCTAATAAGCTTGAGCTGAATGCTAATATCAAGGTTATCAAAGGCAAAATCTCCAGTGCCACCGTCGACTTCTTGTCTGATAAATCTCTCCATCAGACAGGCAAGGGTGAGATGATATTCATGCCTGTAGTAAGCCTGGAGGCCAAGAGCGAGACGACTCTGCAGAGCTCTCCGGTCGTTGGCTCAGCAAATACAAAGGTTGAGTTTCTCGGAGGCGACACCACTTACAATGCCACCTTTGGCATGGATGAGAACGGCGCATTGAAAGTCGGCGGCATGATTGACCCGCTGGCAACCTTCGAGATCGTCAACGGTAAGATCCAAGTTATACCGAGAAAGCAGTAATTAATACGTAAAATAAAAAGAAGCCCCGCTCTGAGCGGGGCTTTTACGTTGTCTATCTACCTTCCGAGGCCGAGGTCTCGGTCATGCGCCTGACGGAGCTGACGAAGTGGCGAGTCTCCCCTTCTGACGGCCAAGCGAAGAATGTCTCGTGGTAACCGAGTTCGACCATCTCACGGTGCTTCATCGCCTTCATCACCTCTTCGGCAACCTTCTTATCGGGTACGGTGAACTTCCAGTGCGTGGAGGTCAGGGCCCCTTGACCGCTGCCACCGCCGAGGAGCAGATCGCCTTCGTACGTCTTCCATTTGACGCCGGAGTATTCGAAGCCGGTCACGATACCTGTCTTGCTGCCATCAGAGATACTCCGCTCCCCGCTGGCACCCATCGCTGCGAGAGCAACGACACAGATAAGGCCGAAGATGAGCCCGTACTCGACCAGACCCTGGCCACCATTCAAACGCTTCATTCCAATTCCTCCTTGTCTTAGCTGGCATCGATGCCAGATTCTCAATGTTCTTTACTTTCTGTCATAATATAACTATATTTAAATTTGTCAATGACCAACCATCAAAGAGCCGAATTTAAAAGGCCCCGCGGATGCGGGGCCAGTCTTGGCACTACTTAGTTGCTACTTCTGGTCGAGCTGGGAGCTCGGGGCCGGAACGGGGACAGGCTTGTGTACCACCTTGACGGCGGTCACGAAGTAGGTGGTCTCACCCCTCCAGGGGATCATGGCGAAGTTCTGATGGTACTGCACCTCCACCAGATCCTGTTCCGACAGGGCCTTGTTGAGCTCGTTCGCGACCTGTTCATCGGTCACCGAGAAGTTCCAGTGCGGGCTCATGGCACCACTGCCGCCAAGGAGGAGGTCCCCCTCGTAGGTCTTCCAGGCCACACCCTTGTTGGAGAACTTGGTGACGGTCCCGACGCGCTTGCCGTCAGAGACGGTGAAGGAGGCGACACCACCGAGCACCATCGTGCCCAGGATACCGATGATCGCGACCACGACGATGAGTTCGATCAGGGGTGAAGGCATTGTTCCGCTTCATAGAATCTCGGCTCCTTTTCCCCATTTAAGGGATCACTGCCCTGCCTTGTAAGGCCAGGCAATTCAAAGATCTCTAGTCGGGCATAAGTATAGCATCTTAAATATTTTTGTCAATGCCTGAAAAGCCTTTATTTTACTGAGCTATTTTATATGCCAGCCAGATGCCAGTGAGACCGCCGAGAGCGGTAAAGATAACTGAAGATATCGAGAGGAAACCGGCACCCCAGAGATTAGGGATGAGCCCGCCGATAGTCGAGCCGACAAACATACCAATCCAGATAATTCTACTGTCCATCAGACTTATTAAGCAAGAAGCGGTCGAAACCCAACCAACCGGCTACCCGCCAAGCAGAGACCAAAGGAATCTCGAGAAGCAACATTAAGGGATTAATACTGATAGTACCAGCGAAAAGGTAGTTGAAGTTCATGAAGGCGCCGAAGAAGGCTGAAAGGCCGGTATATAATCCAGTTATGAGTCCGATCCCGACGGCTATCTCACCGAAAGTGACTAAATAGGAGAATGTGACCGGATGAGGCAGAACGACATTCTGGATGAAAAAAGCATACCAAGCCGAAACATCTGGATGAGCCCCGGCTGTCTTCTTAAGAGCCATATTTAAGAAGCCAGTTATAGCTCCGCCGACGTTAGCACTGTTATTCCAGGTTGGATCAAAAAACTTCTCCATGCCGGCCATAAGCCATGTGTAGCCAAGATAGAGCCTGACGGCTAGCCAGAGCAAAGCCGAACGCTTATCTTGAAACAAGAAATCCGAAAAATTTTTATATTTCTCAAACATTATTTATTCGAGATCTTATGCCAGAGCCAAACGCCTAGCAGAACAAGATCTACGAAGATAACAAGCCAGGTCATCAGACCGAGGATACCAGCTCCGCCCATCATGCCGCCGCCATAACCCGAACCATAATAACCATACATCATATATTTATAGTTAAATTGCTAATAGTTCTATTATACTCTTCCACGCTTAAGATAGTAGAGGGACAGAGCGAACAAGAAGGTGTAGAAAATCAGGCCATACGCGCAGGTTGGCAGACCGAGACGATAGCCAGTGACGGCCCCCGACATGAGTTTACCGACCTCTGGCGCCGTCAAGCTGCCGGCAAACAGTATACCGAAGCCGGAGATAGCGGCCACTAGAGACGCTTCAACTCTCGTCGAGGTGAAGTTGAAATAACCCAACAGAGAGATAATCAAGATCGTCAGGAACATAGCCAACCCATACCAGCAGGCTGGATAACCGAGTACGTAGGGACATGGCTCATTGAAGGCGCACACACTCGTGAAGTATTTAACCCCGCTTAAGTAACCCGAGAAGGCGACGCCGGCTATCGCTCCGACTAATAGTATCTTTTTATATAGTGAGGAGGTCATCTTTATTTTTTAAGCTTATAATTTTAATTCGAAGGCATCTCTTTCCTAAATAGCCGAGCAGAGTTTATCAATGGTACAAAGTCACTGGCAAAATTATAGAAAGCAGCTAATGCGGGACCAAGAACACCAGTAAAGACGAGTCCGAAACCTATGATATTAGTTACAACCCACAATATCATGTCCAGCCTGATCACCGACATAACCCTGCGGCTGTAAGCAATCATATCTGGAAGAGTCGCCAAATCATCGTTCATTATGACCACGTCAGCAGCTTCGACGGAGACAGCTGCTCCGTTCCTGCCCATAGCGATACCGAGATCTGCTCTAGCCAGGGCAGCGGCATCATTCACGCCATCGCCAACCATTGCCAAGGTGCGAGATGCAGTAAGGATATCTTCCAGCCCTCTAACCTTATCTTGCGGCGACATTGCAAATCTCACATCCTCAATGCCAAGTTCACGGCCGATAGCTTCAGCAGCCTGCTGATTATCACCAGTAAAAATTGTAATATTGGAAACTCCAAGCTTTTTGAGTTTTGAAACGGCATTGCGCGCATTGGCCTTAGGCCTATCACCTATTGTGATAAAGCCATATAGTTTGGTAGCAGAGAATACAGCGATACAGGTTCCTGCCGCACCTTGGAGCGCAGATGAGATCCTCTTCCTATCTTCTGTGGTCAACTTAACCGACTCATCTTCCAACAGCTTGTCATTGCCGGCGAAGATAGGTTGGCCGAGATAAATAACTTTGGCTCCAGCGCCCTTTATCACGGTAAACTCTTCTGGATCAGGCTGTACTCCAACCCTTACTGCAGCCTCCCTGCCCATCAAGCGGCCTATAGGGTGGTCTGAGAGCTTTTCGACAACAGCCAGATTCTGCCAGAATTCGCCTTCATCTACCCCCGGCTCAATCTCTACTTTATTAATAGCGAACTCTCCGTAGGTAAGAGTTCCTGTTTTATCAACTACCAGTGTATCAATCTTACTAAGGCTTTCCATCCATTCGCCGCCCTTTATAACCACACCGCGGCGGGCAGAACGGCCGATAGCTGCCGTTACAGCGAGCGGTATAGCCACAGCCATATCATCGGCGCACGCGACCAAGAATAAGGCCGCTGTCATTTGGAGATTCGCGGTGAAGACATATGTAAGAATACCGATAAGCAAAACTACCGGCAAATATATAGCTGCGAAGCGATCGGCCAGCTTCTCGGGGCGAGATTTGTTTTTCGCCGATTCTTTTATGAGGGCCGCCATTCGTTCGATAGTAGAATCCTTGCCGACCCTTATAGCCTTAACTTTAATCAGACCGGACACATTGAGGGTAGACTGTAGAACTTCTTCGCCAATACCCTTTTCCACCGGCAGAGATTCGCCTGTGACTGAAGACTGATTCATCAGAGCTCGACCGAAGATAATCTGCCCATCGACAGGAACCCTAGCCCCTTCACTCACAATGACAATCTGTCCAAGATCTACCGAATCAGCTTGCACCTCCTTATTTCCACCTTGAGACTCGAGCAACGCCTTATCGGGCTTCAAACGCAGAAGCTCTTCGAGTGTCCGGCGAGTCCGCGACTCTGTATAAGAGTCGAGTAGCCGCGCAAAAGAGAGCATAAGGACGATAAATGCGGAAGATCGCACGTCTCCATAAGCGAAAGAAGCCGCAATAGCGAAGATATTGAAGCTGTCGATATTTATACGCTTCTCAAGTAAACCGGAGATCGAACCTGATAATGTTGGGAAAGAACCTAAAACAACGGCTGCCCATAAAATAAATTTTGCATAGGGCGTAAGCTCCAAGGCCGCGTATGATGCGACGATAAACCCGATAAGCAGATAGTCGAGCTGATATTTTCTTTCCACTCTACTATTATATACCTCGAATACGTTTCGCGTGAGCTGTATTATGGCCGTATATCCTTAGACTCGGCCGTGAAGGGCTTGCCGAAGAAGATCGGCCAGATATGATTCATGGCGTATTTATAACCAGTAGTCAGCATCCCCTCGTGGACCAGACGGCGGCCAGAGGTCAGCATCGGCAAGTCGAAGGTGAATACTACATCCCCCACCTTGTGCAGACGGCAGGCTATCTCAGTATCCTCGCCATAGAAGTCGTAATCATCGTTGTAGCCGCCAATCTCTTCCAGGGCGCTTTTCTTAACGACGAAATTGCCGCCTTGAAGCATGGCCCCTGAATCTAGAATATGTTTATTAATCAGATGCCCGGCATAACCGCCATAATAGAAGAGGCGGACGCAGGCTCGGCGCCAGGCGGAAATATCATAATAAATATAGGGACCGGATACGGCCACTACATTGTCAGATACGCCGAAGGATTCTAAAACCTTATCAACCCAGCCTTCCGTCAGCATGGTATCAGCATCAATATTAGCGATCAGATCGCCGGTTGAGGCGTTGTAGCCAGCCCGCCTAGCCTTCACTAACCCCTTCTCCATCTCGTCCACCACTCGCACACCGGGAAAGCTTGAAGCAATCTCCTTCGTTCGATCCTTACTGGCGTTGTTAACAACAATCACTTCGGCGTCGTAGTTGCCGCGCCTTAACTCTCGCTCGATAGAAGCAAGACATTGTCCGATCAGCAACTCTTCATTGTAGGCTGGAATGACGAAGCTTAGTTTCATAATTGATATTAGTCGATCTTAAGAGCGCGTAGATTTACGATTTGGCTTACGATACCTCTTAAAGATATGGTCTTAAGTATATCGTAAATCATGAAAAAATCATCTCGGAGGCCCCTCAAAAAGCCGCTCTTCTTGTATTTATAAGGACTATGTACCTGACTCCACTCGACGACCTTGACCCGATAGCGATTCTTTATAATCAGGTTATTCATGAACGATTCCAGCCCGAAGGGCGGTAGATTAGCGACCTCCTCAAGATGAGGGGTGATCAGTTCTTTAGGAAAGACCCTCTCTCCAGAGATATAGTCCAGACCGATCAACCGCCAAGGGAGCGGAGCATTGGCACGCAGGCTTATGGCTATATCAGCCCTATTGGAAGCAACATCTTCTATGAGCTTAGCCACAGCTTGCTTGTCTAAGCCAAGCAGATCAGCATCAAGAAATAGTAGATATTCATGAGAAGCAGCCTTGAGTCCAGTCATAACCGCCCGGCTCTTACCCTGATTTTTAGAATGCGAGATCAGCTTAACTCGCGGGAAGCTTCGCACTATCTCTCTAGTAGTATCCTTAGAACAATCATCTACCACGACGACTTCATCAACTAAGGGATGGTCATGGACGACATCAAGCACGCCCTTGATCCTCGGGCCTTCATTATATGCGGGTATTATGCAGGAGATCTTCATGTATTACTCCTCGGCCGACACTCTGAATCTTGAGATTATATAGTATACAATTCCGACAATAACCAAAATAATCGAGGCTGCCAATACTGAGTTATCCAGATACTGGCCTATCAAGACATAGGAACGGCCGAAGTAGTATCCGATAATACTGAATAGTAGCACTTTAGGCAAGGCTAACAAGAAGACGACGGCCACGAACTCAAGAAAGTCGGTCTTGGTGATTCCAGCCAGTACGAGAGCAGCCAGAATGGGAGCTTGGGCAACTTTACTGATAGCGATTGTCTTCAAAAGGTGATTTTTATAGTGTTCTTCGGCGAATTTTATCCGATCTTCCGTTATTCCAAGATAGCGGCCGTACTTCGGTATAATGGTGTGGCGTCCAAGTCTGCCTATTAAATAATAGAGTATATCTCCAATCAGATCCCCCATGACGGCGATGGCATACACTGCGAATATATTCATCACCCCTATCGAAGCGAGAAATGCCGCAATCACATTGACAATCGGCCCCTCAAAAATCGTGAGAGGCAGAAGTATGGCATATTTATAGGTGTATAAAAGAGAGTATAAGCTAGCCATTTCCTATAGCGTTACTGAGCATCTGGTACTCCTTTTTAAAGATCGACTTAGCCATCTCGAAGACGCCGTACGTAATAAAGAAAGCTGAGAAGACGTCTATTGAGTAGTGCAGGTGGCCGATAAGTACGATAACCGCGCCTACAATTGATGAGGCCAGGAAGAAGTAGCGCATCGTCTTTGATGGCCAAAAGATCAGAGCTAGGAGAAAGGGATAACCTGTATGACCGGAGAAGAAGAGATCATTGCCCGAACTTAGAGTGAAGATGACCTCCCGTAAGTGCCGCTCATGTTCGATATATCTATAATATTCTATTGAAGGGGCTGAAAGATGAGTAAGCACCATGAAGAACGAACGGGTAATGAAGAAGAGCGCGCTCGCCTCAAGTACGAAAGGTATGTATCTCGGCTCGAATATAAGAACCATGAGTACTATAAAGCAAAAAACAAACGCCCCTTCGAAAAAGATGTAACTAACGTCGACAACCGGCACATTATCTAGGAAGAGATCCGGTACAACGTGATTAGTGCCATAATTGTCAGTATAGAGAGCGGCCGAATAGGTAAAAAAGATAGAGATCGTGATCAATGCAAAACTTAAAACTATATTAGCGAGCATTGTTCGGTCCAGCCAGAAGAGTTTATGTTTCTTAAGAATCTCAAGCATGGATTAGATTATATCATTAGGCGTGATTCTATCTATTGTGCTTAACGTACAGGTAGATCATCGAGGACAGCGCGGCAGCGAAGAAGCACCAGACAGAGGTGAAAGTTTTAAAGAAAAAAAAGGCGGAGAGCACTGCAGAGACGAAGGCTGCCGCGCCGAACCACTGGAGACCCGGCTTACGAGATACCAGGAATGCTCCGCATGTAACAATCAGATAAACCGTAACTGTGGCGTACATAAAAGGGAATTCTATATGATAGTCGATGCTCTGGTGTACGATTAAAACTTGAAGAGGCTCTAAGGCTAACAGCAGGAAGTTATATGCAGCTAGAAGCACACCGAGGCCGATAAGCCACTTGAGTACTCTCCTCTGGCTCTTGTCGACAGAGTAAACAGCCGCGGGCATATAGATAGGCCACAAGATAAAGGCGAAGAAGAGGAAGGCATAGGCTGCGGCATAACTGGCCCCAGATGAAGTCGCGCAGAGCCATTGATAGCCTTCAGTCGCCTGCTGGATAGCAAAAAGGAAAGGTATGGCTGCAATCAGCTTTTGCTTCTGGCTAGCCGAGTGTGCCGTGGCCACGCCTATCGCAGCTAGGCCGCCGCTTGTAACGAAACTAGCAGGAGCAGAGAAACACATCAGACTATTTTAGCATAGATAAAAATAACTGAGATAAAATTTTATACCTACTACTCAATAAGTTATACAGGCTGTCAACATTGTTTTTATATTTAGAGAAGCTACACTAGTATTCTGCCAAGTTTATTATAAGGAGGTTTAATGAAAGATTCAGTGAATAATTCATCAGATTACGTTCTCAAGACGAAGTATACGGCGCTTACTCGCGCCGATTACGAAGCGCTCAAGGCCGCGGGTGCCGGATCAGCCTTTTCGGTTGACGACGCTATCCGCTCTGGAATGGAGAATCCTGAATCTAGCGTAGGTATCTACGCTGGCGAACCGAGCTCTTATGAGACCCTTCAGTCTCTCTATGAGCCGGTTATCAGCCTGTACCACCAGTTCGAAGCCGGTAAGCGTCATGTCAGCGACATGGATGCCGCCAGCCTTGAGCTCGAGAACCTTGATCCGACCGGCGAGCGTGTACTCTCTACTCGCATCCGCGTCGGACGCAACTTGGCCGGTTTACCCTTTGCTCCGATGATTACCGAGGAGCAGCGTCGAGAGGTTGAGACCAAAGCCGTATCAGTGTTGAAGTCGCTCGAAGGCGAGCTCGCTGGCGAATATTACAGCCTCGAAGGCATGCCAGAGGATGTCCGCCAGAGACTGGTCAATGACCACTTCTTGTTCAAGAAGGGCGATCGCTTCCTCGAGTCAGCTGGCGCCAATCGCCACTGGCCGATGAGCCGAGGCATCTTCCATAACAAGGACAAGACTTTCTTGACCTGGGTGAATGAGGAGGACCATCTTCGCGTTATCTCTATGCAGCAGGGTGGCGACATCCAGCAGGTCTTCAGCCGCTTGGCGAAGGCTGTAAATGAGCTCGAGTCTAAGCTCGGCTTCTCTCGCCACGAGCGTTACGGCTATCTCTCTTCATGTCCTACCAATCTCGGTACGGCCATGCGAGCCTCTGTCCACGTCAAGTTGCCTAAGGTCAGCCAGCGTCCGGACTTCAAGGAGTACTGCGCCAGCCTCGGACTCTCCGTCCGCGGCATCCATGGCGAGCACTCCGAGTCTGAAGGCGGGGTCTATGACATCAGCAACACGCGCAGGCTCGGCCTCTCTGAGGCCGACGGCGTGCGCTTGGTCCACAAGGGCGTCAAGCTGCTTCTGGCAGAAGAGTACGGGGAGTAAACCGAATAGTTCTTTCCCCAAAGTTAAACCCCGCTTAGTGCGGGGTTTTTAACTAAATCGACCTCGTATAATCTTCGAGGCACTGCTTGCTTTGTGCGTCATACTGGCTGGGATGAAATATGTGACGCATCCCCAATAAAATTCTGGCTAATGGGTTATAGTAATTCATATTAATCATGCACTTAGCCCAATACTTCTTCTGTTCTTGGCTATATTTAATTCTACAGTCGTTAGGATCAGAAGAAGCTCCCGAATCGAGGCAGATTGCGATGTATCTATCAATAGTAGAAAGCTGCGTCGGAGTTGCAGAAGATTTTGCTGGAGTGACCGGAGAGACAGTTTTAGGCGCGGAACCATTACCCGGGAAATATTCGGCATAGCAGGTATCCTTGCATTTATTATAAACACCGAAATCCTGGCTATCGCCTACACAGGAGTTGATACAGGCGTTGTACTGCTTGCCAGCCAAGTAGTTAGGCTGGTCGGCCGTCGCCATGAAGGGCAGAAGGCCGAAGATAAAGCCAAAGAGAGATATTTTTAATATTTTCATAATTAGATAATAGCATTAAAAATAAAAGGCCGCCCATAAGGCGGCCATACTCTCTACTAAGCAGCTTGCCTCTGAAGATCGCGTGCCTCGATCTCGTCGGCGAACTTGAGCCCGCGCTCGAGATCGCTCACGAAACTTGCGGTTGGTATCACAAAATCATGACCAGCAAACTGTCTGATCTCCACCGCGCCAGCATCCTGCAAGTACAAGAGGCCGGAGTACGTGAAGCGGCAGCCTCCGCCCGGCTCAGCCTTCTCGAAGGGGGTCATCGGCGGGATCGTTTTGGGGTAAGAACCCATATAGTTGACGAGCCGGAGCTTGCCGAAAGCCGTTCGCAGCCAAGAGTCCTCCTCGTTGCTCTGCAAAAGCCGCTGAAGGCTCATCCCCATCCAGTGCGGGAACTTCTCCTGCTGCTGCATTATCGCTATACGCAGCGCCGTCCTCTCCGGTTCGCACTTGCCATAACTGAAGTAACCGATAAAGGGCCTAAAAGTCTTCGTAAGTTCAGCCGGCTGGACTCCAACCTTCGTCGGGTGATCCTTAGGAAGCTCGATATACCCTAGCTTCATTGCGTCCTCCTTTTCAACGGTCTGATGATAATCTAAAAGATTGTGGCGTTTTGTCAATGGCTACCCAGCACTCTAAAACCTGGCGAATTCGTAGCCCCTCGCCTCCAAGACAGGGACTATCTGCTTCAAAACCTCAAGGCTCTTAGGGGCATTCTTACCACCGACATGCATTATCACAACCGAACCATCCTTAGCTTCATTGAGTATTACTCGAACCATCTCTTCGGTATTCAAACTAAAAGGATCCCCCGGAATCACGGTACCGTTGTCTATTACGAAGCCTAAACTTGCCACTAGTTTATCGCTCGACCGATCATGGCAGATGCCCGGATATCTGAAATATTTCGGCGCCTGGCCGGTTGCCTGCTTAATAATCTCTTCTGTCCGACGAATCTGGTCGACCTTTTCAACATCTGATTTTAAGGTCTTCAGCCAGTAGCAATGTGGCACGAAAGCCGACTCGTCATAAGCGTGGTTTTCGAAGGAGAAAAGATCAGTAACAGCCAAATCCTTAACAATGCCAGGATAGGCCTTAATGAAGAGTCCGGACATGAAGAGAGTCGACTTTATATGATTATCTTCAAGATATTGTAGGAGCGCTGGGTCATACCACTTAACACCCTTCTTTACATACTCCGAGTACATTTTACCATTCATATCCATGTCGAAAGTCAGATAGATAAATCGTCTCTCCCCTGCCGCCTGCACGCGTGCGAAGCTGAGGATTAGAGAGGCGAATATTATTGAGAAGAGGTAAAATTTTCTCATCTAGCCAATCTACAATAAAACCCTTCGGGAAGGAAGGGTTTTATCAAACTATCTATATAGAAGCTGTTTACTGGCCGCTAGACTCAGATGAAGAGTTATCTGAATCGCTGACCGCTGCAGGAGCATGGCAAGCCTTAGCCGCTGTTCGGAAGGTAGACCAAGCCGAATTCTGGGCTGTCCTCCAGTTCTTAGCAGCAGACCTCAAGGCAGAATTGAAGCTATTCCAGGCTGTTCTGATAGCGCTTCTAACCGAAGAGGC